>LFSA01000057.1 GCA_001512635.1 Pelotomaculum sp. DTU098
GGAAGCCCGTAATGGTCGGATAAAACTCCTCGAAGCTGCCTGCAACCCTTGATTTTATGCGGTTTTCTCGGTCTCTAAATTCCTAATCGTTCCACTCCGTTCCTAAAGGTTCTTTTTGACTGATAGAACTCAAAATCCGCCGGGGCTCACACCCCGTGTGGGTTCGACTCCCACCTTCGGCACCAGAAATGAAAACCCGCGTAATTAGCGGGTTTATTCGATCAGGCGACTACCTGTAGGATGGCGATAAAAAAGCCTGATTCGTTGACCTTGAATCAATCGCAACGAATTCCTTCTTGTGTTGCTCTGTCCGGAAATGCTTGAGTAGCGAAGGAGGAATTTTATTTTTACTGTCAGGAAAGAAAGTTCTTACTTGTATATGTATCTTCCAAGGAGCAAAAGGAGGTCATTGCTCATCTTAAGAAAATTGATCAAATATTAACCCTAGAAAGGTGAATATAACTTTGAGGAATTTAAGACTGAACAAGAAACATCCAATTTTATGATATCTTGGAAAAATAACTAATTGGAAAACTCTTCTATCCATCTATTATTGACGCATACTCATTACAGGTTTTATAATGTCCTCAAAAAAGGAATGATGACCTTGACCAAAATGGAAGAAACAGGACGCTTAATGAACCAGCAAATCTTGGAAGACTGGATATCGGCTCTGGATGCACTTAACCGGCAAATTAAGCAATGGGTGGCGGACCGGGAGCAAAGTGGCTCCTTAAGTATAAGAGAAGTGCCTGTCACAAAGAATGAGGAGTATATTGGCAGCTATCAGGTGAATATGCTTGTGCTGCTTTCTAATAATAACCATGTAGATATTTGCCCTATAGGAAGATTTGCCCTGGGAGCGATTGGGCGCGTGGATTTTACCAATTATAAAAAGACCTTTCCCTTCCTGTATTCGAGTAGAAAAGGCTGGCTATCTCTGGACAGCAGAAAGCCTTTAACTGAAACCCTTTTCAATGAGTTATTGGACCAACTCCTGGATAACTGAAGTTTTTAAGGCAGTTTTTGCTCCTGCCGCGGTTGACTTTATTTAAATATTTTCTTGAAAATATTAAAACAGCGTGACCGGTGATCACGCTGTATATTTTTGGGATTTGTATTGATTCTAATAAACTCATCGATTATCCAAATTGACCTTTTATTTAATCAATTCTTTGCCAGTCCCCCTCCCGGCACTTGGGACAAACTGTGCGGCGGTGAATAGAATCCTCCCATTTTTGGCCGCACCTGCGGCATCTTAACCTGTGCCGGGCCAGCTCAAAGTTACCGCCCGTGATTCTTAGCGCAGCTCCGTTCACCAGAGCGAAGGCTACTTTTTGCCGGGCAGCGGCCAGGATCCTGTGGAAGGTGGGCCGTGACACAGCCATTCTTTCAGCACATTCTTCTTGCTCCAACCCTTCCAGGTCACGCAGCCGGATAGATTCTAATTCCTCCACTGTCAGGACAACTTCGGAAAGTTCGGATACGGGGATGCCCGAAGGCTTAAAGTAAGTAACCCCTGGAAACTGCTCCACTCTTCTGCACTTTGGCGGCCTGGGCATCAGCTTTCCCTCCCTTTCCTATATTATATGCCATTCCGGCCGCCTCGCAAAGAACCTGAGCTGCAAAGGCGCGCCAGATTATTCTTCATTATCACCCTTTTCTTGTTTATTCTCAGAGCCGGCTAATCTGTCAGGGATAAAGTTGATAAAAAGGTTATGATGATAGTCTTCAATCTTGCCCTGGTCGCACAGTTTCGCCAAATACGGGTCTACCGGCACGCTTCCCAGGAACGGGATATAGAACCTATCTGAAATCTCTTTGCTATGACCCGGGCCGAACAACTGAAATTCCTCACCGCATTTTGGGCAGACAGCGCAGCTCATATTTTCGATTAAACCAAGGATCGGTAAATCAAGACGTTTTGCCATTTTAATGGCTTTATTGACAATCATCATAGCAAGCTCCTGTGGCGAAGTAACAATAATCAACCCGTCCAGGGGGATGGACTGCATAACCGTAAGAGGAACATCCCCTGTGCCGGGAGGCAGGTCAACGAAAAGGTAGTCCAGATCGCCCCAAATAACGTCCGTCCAAAACTGCTTGACCGTATTGGCCAGGACAGGACCGCGCCAGATGACCGGATCATCTTCCCGCGGCACCAGCAAATTAATGGACATTACCTTGACTCCGCCGGGGCTTTCCGACGGCAGCAAACCGAAGGCGGTTACTTCGGCCTTATCCTTGATTCCAAACATCTTCGGCACACTGGGACCGGTGAGATCGGCATCCAGCACTCCCACTTCGAAACCTCTTTTTCTAAACCCGCTGGCCAGCAAAGACGTCACCGATGATTTTCCCACGCCGCCCTTTCCGCTCATAATTGCTATTACTTTCTTCACAGAGCTGAAATTGTTTATAGCCAGCTTTTCAATCCCTTTTTTCGAGTTATCAGGGGTAGTCCCGGTATTGTCCTCATCGCAATTACACCCGGTTTTACCTCCGTCGCAATTACAGCCCTGGTCACCGTCACACTTGCACTCTGGTCTCTCTTCCACTCACATACCCTCCAGTTTATTGTATAGTTACTATTGAACCATGTCCTATTGAACCAGATTCTATTATATATTATTTTAAAGTTTTTTGTATAATTTGTCAGAATTAATGGTCGCAAGGATTAGAACCCGTCTTAAGAGTACCCGCCAGATGCATCTTGACAATATCTTCAGGGCT
Source organism: Pelotomaculum sp. DTU098 (assembly GCA_001512635.1). Lineage (GTDB taxonomy): Bacteria > Bacillota > Desulfotomaculia > Desulfotomaculales > Pelotomaculaceae > DTU098. The sequence goes on from LFSA01000057.1 coordinate 2,734, forward strand.
GGAGTCGGGGTCCGCGCCGGTTACAACCCGGATGCCCTTTTGGGCGAACAACTGCTGGGCCCTTGCGCCCATGCCGCCAGCGAGAACTAGATTAACGCCCTTTTCGTGCAGCAATCTTGGCAATAAGCCGGGCTCATGGGGCGGCGGAACCATTGTTTCAACATTAGAAATCTCTCTGGTCTGTTCGTCTACATCAAAGAAATAAAACTTTTCACAGTGACCGAAGTGCAGGCACAGCTTATCTCCTGCTATGGGCATGGCTATTTTCATTGTATATACACCTCTCATATTTCTGTTAATTGTTTTTGTTGATCTCTATTGTCAATATTTCCCATACTTTCCTGATATCATCTGCTACAGCAGAATCATTTATTTCAACAACCGGAATCCTTTTAACCTGGGCACGCGTAACAGAGCGATCATAGCGGATCCTGCCTACCACCTTGATCCCGCAGGACACAGCCTTTTCTACTATTCTTTCACTCATTTCGGAGTTTAAATCAGACTTATTTATACATAGATAGGAGGGAATTTGAAAATGCCGCACCAGTTCAGCAACCCGTTCCAGGTCATGCTCGCCGGACACTGTGGGTTCCGTAATAATCAGCACACCGTCAGAACCTGTAACCGAGGCGATGACCGGACAACCGATACCCGGCGGACCATCTACAATGATATAGGGCAGACCCTTTTCTTCGGCGAGCTTTCTTGCCTGACCCCTTACCAGGCTGACAAGCTTCCCGGAGTTTTCTTCGGCTATACCAAGCCTGGCATGGACCATGGGTCCGTAACGGGTATCCGAAATAAACCACTGGCCGTTAATAGAAAGCTTGAATTCTATAGCTTTTTCAGGACAGAAACGGCTGCAGACACCGCATCCTTCACAGGCGATGGGGTCCACAGAAAAAGCCGGTTGCTTGCTGCCGTCTTTGATAATTGCCTCAAACCGGCAAAGTTCAAAACACTTACCGCAGTTGCTGCACTTATCCGGAATAATCCTGGCAGACTTGCCGCCGGAAAAGTCTTCCGCGTGTCTAATCCGTGGTTCCAGCACCAGGTGCAGGTCGGCCGCGTCCACATCACAGTCCGCCAGTACCGGTGTTTCGGACAAAGCAGCCAGAGAAGCCACCAGGCTGGTCTTGCCTGTACCCCCTTTTCCACTGATCACAACAATTTCTTTCACTTTCTTGCCTCCTTCTCTAAAGAAACCAGGAGTTCCCGAAAGCAGTCCCGGTATTCCGGCAGGACATCATAAGCCAGCTCTCCTCTGGAATAGGCTTCGGCCACCCTGCGGTCATCGGGAATCCCCACCAGGATCCGGACCCCCTTTTCCCCGCAAAAGTCGCGGGCAAAGTGATCGAATTCTGGGTCGGAACGGTTGACAACGACCCCATGGGGTATGCCCAGTTCTTTTAACATATCGATGGCAAGTCCCAGGTCATTAAGCCCGAAGGGTGTAGGCTCAGTAACCAAAAGGACGTAATTTACCCCCCTGAGCGCCGCAATAACCGGGCAGGAGGTACCGGGAGGCACATCAACTATGACCAGTCCCCCGCTTTTTTGTCCCGCCGAGCGCACAGCCCTGATCAGCGGCGGGCTCATAGCTTCGCCGACATTGAGCCTGCCTTGGAGGAAGCCTAACCCTCCGGCCTGCCCCTCTTCAATAATTCCGATTTCCCGACCCTGTTCAGTAATGGCTCCTGTGGGACAAACCAGCTTGCATCCTCCACACCCATGGCACATCTTTTCGAAGGTCAAAACTTTTTTATTGATGCATATGATTGCGCTGAACTGGCAAATCTCCCCGCAGACGCCGCAGCCTGTACATTTTTGCTCATCAACAAGGGGAACCGGGATCGTAACCGGATAACGGCGCTCAAGGCGGGGTTTCAAAAAGAGGTGTCCGTTTGGTTCTTCCACGTCACAGTCCATATATGTTGCTTTGTACCCTGCTTCAGCTGCAGCGCGGGCAAGGTTGGCGGAAACGGTGGTCTTACCCGTTCCGCCTTTGCCGCTTGCCACAGCAATGGTTATTTTTGCTTCCATTCTATTAACTCCTGAATTAACCAATTTATTATTCTTTCTTTTCCAGTTCCGCGATCCTCTTCCTGGCATACTCAAGGGCATTCTCCAGGTAGACAACCTGCTCCTTAAGTTCATCAAGCTCTGACTCGATACCTGCCTGGGATACATCTACCGGGTTGGCTGGAACAGTTCCAGGCAGCCACCTTGCCCAGCGGGGAAGTCCGGTAGCATAGAAACAGTTCCGCCGGCCGCGTCCGCCGGGACGGCCGAAATCAGCCCTGCACCAGCTGCCCCGGCCATAACCCGGGACAAATCCTGCACCCCGGTTTATATATGTCATACAGTAGCCGCGCCCCCATCCGGTCATCGGCCCGGCGCCTTGCGGCCCCATTCCGTTGTACGCTGGCATGTCAAAATTTCCCCCTTATTGTAAAGTTTGTTCTTTTAAACTCTCCCCGCAAAGCCAGCCTTGAAGTCTGGTTAACCAGCTTTTCCCGGGACTTGAGAATGATTTATATGTTAACCCTGACGGCGCCCGGGACCTCCGCCCCGGCCCATTCCTTGACCTTTGCCCTGGCCCTGGCCTCTGCCCTGGCCCTGGCCTTGACCCATTCCCTGGCCTCTGCCCTGGCCCTGGCCGCGCCCGGCGCCACACTGACCTCTACCCCGGCCGATGCCCGGGCCCTGACCCACCGGGCCGGTTCCATCTCCTCTTGGCATCTTTAAGCACCTCCCTTCGCTCTTTTCTGTAAAACATCTTAAACCTTAAACCCAGTGGCCTTCCACATTAGCTCCGGCTGCCTCCTGGAGTTTTCCGGCTTTAAATTTTTCGAAGATTTCCCCTACCGTGCCTTCAGCACCAATATAGACCTTGATCCCTGCAGCGCTTAAGGTCCGGAAAGCCTTCGGCCCACAGTTACCGGTGATTACAGCTCCGGCACCCTGACGGCTGACGTTTTCCGCCGACTGGATTCCGGCACCCTGTCCGGCGTTCAGGTTCTGTTCATTACTTACAGCCTGGTATTTTCCTGTTTCCGTGTCCACCAGGATAAACCAACTAGCCCTTCCAAACCGAGGATCAACCTTGCTCTCCAGATTCTTACCTTGAGCAGTAATGGCTACTTTCAATTACTTTCACTCCCTCCTGTAAATACTCTGACCTGCCATTATGAACATACTTTCATAATTTATTATACTCTTTAATGAACCTATGTCAATAACTCTTGATTATTAATTCTATCTCTTTGACAAATAAAATGAATTCTCGCTTTAGTGTTGTAATTATTTAACATATGTTGTAGAATAAACTATAGAATAGTAA
>LFSA01000093.1:0-155 GCA_001512635.1 Pelotomaculum sp. DTU098
TCTTTGCTCATATTCCAGTATTTACTGACAGAAGTATAGGTGATCCCCAGCGCTTTAGCAGTCTTGGTCTGGGAAAGTCCAAGTTCTTTGTACTCTTGGATTTTTTGGTATTGCTCGATACCGATCATGTGTTTTCCTCCTTTAGTTTGTTATTA
>LFSA01000093.1:251-1887 GCA_001512635.1 Pelotomaculum sp. DTU098
CAAACATTTAAACATTACACAAATTACAATTAATAGTGTTATAATCGCATACCTTGTAATGGTCAAGTCCAAATTTGTCTGCAAAAAGTTAGGCCTGGAGTTTAGGCGGCGCTATCGTCCTTTTCCTTATTCTGGTAATCAGCTTCAGTAGCTTCCATAATAAGACCCAACTTTTTACGCAGTTCTAAAATTAATTTTTGTTCAATTTCGGTAAACTGAACCTTTCGCCAGCGCTGGCTGGTCCTCCACAAGGTGGCAAAAGCCAGCTTCAAGGCACTTTTTTCATTAAAGAAACGGGGGATGCGGGCTGACCCCCTAACTTTGGACACTAAGCACACATCTTTAAGGCTTTCTCAGATTTACTCATGATATCGTTATAGTACTCCAGTGGTGGCCGGTAACCAATACTGGAGTGGAGCCTCACCTCGTTGTAGTAACGCATAAATTCCGTAATTACGTGATATGCCTCTGCAAAGCTCTCAAACTCATAAAATCGTAGACAATCCTCTTCCAGAATACTATGAAATGCTTCGATGTGGGCGTTACTGTTGGGTGAGTTGTTGGGAATGCGCTCATGGTCCACCGAGAGCTTTTCACAGGCCGTTTCAAAGGCCATACTAATAAACTGAGGGCCGTTATCTGTACGTACCACCACTTTTCCTTCAGGAGAACGCCTGGCACAGGCCCTGGACAGGATATAGGCAGCATCACGGCCAGTACAGCTTAAACCTGTATGATAATCGATAATCATGCGATCATAGACATCTAAAATACTCATGATAAAGAAAAAGCGGTCCTCTCCGGCTATGTAGCCATACTTCACATCTATTTCCCAGAGCTGGTTGGGTGCGGTAACCTCACGCTTTTTGGCCAGCCTACAATGGTGTTTTCTTTTCACCCACCGCTGAGGTTTTAGCAACCTGAGTTCTTTACACAGGCGATATACCTTTTTCTGGTTGATAACAAGCCCATATTCCCGCTGTAACCATTTCGTTAATTTAACGTAGCCGTAATTATAACATTCACCCTCAATGGCCTCACACAGCCACTCCTTTATCTGCTCGTCACTTATACGCCGGCCCCTTTGATCCCAGGAATACCCCGGTATAGGCCTACCCCCAAAGTTCACCCTCTGTCGTCGATATCTGATGTGGTAGTAGTAACAAGAACGGCTGATTCCCACTATGCGGACTACCTGGGTCACCTTGTGCCCCCGGCAAATCCACTTGTGAGCCACGGCTACTTTATCTGCCAGTGAGGGTTTTGCTTTTTTAGCAGATCACGTAATATCGCTACTTCTAAGTCCTTTTCACCCAAAATTTTCTTGAGACGCTCGTTTTCATCTTCAAGCTTCCGGTAATCCTTATCGGTGTACCGCTGCCCATTACCTTTATTGTTCCCTTTAAATGCTGCTTCGCCGTGCTGCTTGTACTGCCGTACCCACTTGCTTACCATACTAGATGAAAGATCATGCCTTCTAGCGACAAGAGCTGCGTTACCGGTTTCCAATACCTCTCTGACAACCTTTAACTTCGTCTCGACTGAATGTTGCCTCCGTGTACTCATTTGGATCTCCCTCCCATAATATTTTACCAAGTTAAGACTACTTGTCCAAATGAGTTAAGGGGCTAAAGAG
>LFSA01000093.1:1933-4175 GCA_001512635.1 Pelotomaculum sp. DTU098
GACTAATACCTATTCATTTCCGCGAGGATTACCCGGACCTCGATCCTGATTGGGACGGTAAGGTTATCACAGTGAGAAAGGAACAAGGGGAAATAAAATATGCCACTGAGGACTTATTTTAATTCTAACTGAAGGAAGGTGGTCTTATGTACGTAACCAAGATTGGTAACGGCCCTAAAATTGACTTCAGAGTGTGCAACGGCTGTGGGACTTGTTATGATATTTGTCCCATGGATGTTTTTGGGTGGGACGAGGAAAAGCAAATGCCTTTTGTTGCTTACCCGGGAGAATGTGACTCTTGTTGTTTTTGTGAAATTACATGCCCGGAAGTAGCAATAGATGTTGTGATTCCTTTGCATCATTTACTTGATTTTGGTATTCGTTTAACCGAGATAAACAAGAGAAAAAGCAGATTTATAGACAAGATCGAGCTACCTTGAGAAGCCGTAGAAGCAAAGAACGGTAAAGAACAGTAAGGAGGGTATAAAGCATGAAGAAGCAGTGGTATTTAGCTTTTTGTCTCATTGCAATTTTCTTGTTGGGAATTGTTGGTTGCAGCCAAGATGTCAAGCCCACTGAGCAACCGCAGACTACGCCCGGTGCTGAGACTACGCCCAGCGCTGAGTCCATTCTTTTGAAGCTAAACACGTTTGAGCCTAAGCAATCTGGGATTCCTGAGACCGATGGAAAGGATATATGGGAGTGGTGGGCAGAAGAGGTTGAAAAGCGCACCGGGGGAAGAGTGGAGGTAGACGTTTACTACTCCGAATCTTTAGTAAAGGATACTGACGCGCTAGGTGCGCTGGATTCTGGCATTTGTGATGTGGTTCAGCACAGTAGCGGCCGGATTCCCAACCGGTTCCCTATTGGGAATGCACTTATAACTGGAAGTCCTCTCGCCTACATCGGTAAATACAATGACCTAGGTTTGAAGGAACGAATGGAGTGGCAAGTGAGGGTCTTAAACGAACTGCAAACGGCAGGGCTACTGAAAGAATTTGATGGGTTCAAGGTGATTTTCTGGTCGCCTGTTGAACCGTCAATCTTGTTCTTCCGTAATAAGAAGGTTACAACCCTGGAAGAGCTCGAGGGCATGCGTATACGTGTCAACATTGCAGCACAAAAACTGGTTGTCGAAAAGCTTGGAGCTACGCCAGTAGCGATTGACACGAGTGAGCTTTACTCATCGGTAGAACGAGGTCTTGTCGATGGGGTAGCTATTACTTCAGTGCCGTTAGAAACCTGGAAACTAGGCGAATTGGTGAAATATGGGGTTGACTATGGGGTTGGAGGAGGCATGATGGTAGGATTGATGAAGGAGGAAAGGTGGAATAGCCTCCCCGAGGACATACGGACCGTGATGGATGAACTCAACGCTGAGCTCCAGAACGCGTGGGTTTGCTGGCAGGCACAGAGGGGTGAACAAGCGCGTAAGAAGTTTGTCGAGGGTGGCGGAGAAATATACAAATTGTCCGCCGAGGAGGCTGCTCGTTGGGATCAAAGGGTTACAGAGGCACTTGACTTGACGTTGGCTGAATTAGAGTCCATGGACCTTCCCGTCAAAAAGGTGCTGGAGGTTGTAGAGACAGTGGAAGCACGGTAGGGTGGTGACCAGAGACGATGAATATGAAGACGAATAAGTCAAATATGGTAATCCGGCGCGGGCCACGGGAAATAGTGCTTAGAGTTTGCACTTGGATGGTCTGGATTTCGGGTGCCGTTACACTAGGAATTTGTGTAGCCACGCTTGTTGACGTGCTCCTTAGGCTAGTTGGGCAGCGTCCGCTTAAGGGTTTATATGACTGCACTTTGATTGGCGTGCTAGTCATAATCTACTTTTCTATAGCGTACTCCTATTCTGTAGGGGCATTCCCTCGGGTTGAGATCGTAACCCGTAAGCTACCGCCGCGCATTGTAGCCGTACTCGACTGGGTCACCTATTTCGGTGGTTTGATCGGCTATTCTATAATGGGCCTCTTACTGGTCCGAAAAGGATTGCAGGATATTGCCAAACCGGTGGGGGCCCGCGCCACAGAACTTCTGCTTATCCCGTATGGTCCGTTCATTCTGGCGGCGGCGGTTGGTGTTTTAACACTGGTTGCTGTTCTGGCGTTTGAAAGAGATTTCGGGGGTCATAATGGCTAACTGAGGTAAGCTTTCGGAGACAATGTGAACCCCGGGTCCCTAGTGAATGACTCCGGGCCGGACAAAGAGAGTTCGTACCCAACATGACCTACGCCGT
>LFSA01000100.1 GCA_001512635.1 Pelotomaculum sp. DTU098
AGCGTTTATATACGCAGAAACGGAGTAAATAATGAGCAAAATTATCGGTATTGACCTTGGAACAACAAACAGCTGCGTAGCAGTTATGGAAGGCGGAAAGCCTACCGTTATCGCCAACAAGGAAGGTTCCAGAACCACACCTTCTGTCGTGGCGTTTACAAAGACCGGTGAGAGACTGGTCGGCGAGCCTGCCAAGAGACAGGCCGTTACCAACGCTGACAAGACCATTGCCTCCATCAAGAGAGACATGGGCACAGACAGAGGCCGCACCATTGACGGCAAGAAGTATTCTCCCCAGCAGATCTCAGCCATGATCCTGCAGAAGCTGAAAGCGGACGCGGAAGACTATCTGGGCGAGAAGGTCACAGAAGCGGTCATCACAGTTCCCGCTTATTTCAATGACGCGCAGCGTCAGGCGACCAAGGACGCGGGCAGGATCGCGGGCCTGGAAGTAAAGCGTATCATCAACGAGCCTACAGCGGCAGCCCTTGCCTATGGCCTCGACAATGAAAAAGAACAGAAGATCATGGTCTATGACCTGGGCGGCGGTACCTTCGATGTATCTATCATCGAAAACGCGGACGGCGTCATCGAAGTTCTTTCCACCAATGGTGATACCCACCTGGGCGGCGATGACTTCGACCAGAGAGTCATCAACTGGATGATCAAAGAGTTCAAGGCAAAGGAAGGCGTAGACCTGTCCAATGACAAGATGGCTCTGCAGAGACTGAAAGAGGCGGCGGAGAAGGCCAAGAAGGAGCTGTCCAGCGCGACAACCACCAACATCAACCTGCCTTTCATCACCGCTACCGCGGAAGGTCCCAAGCACTTTGATATGGACCTGACAAGGGCCAAATTCGAAGAGCTGATCTCCGATCTGGTAGAGAAGACCGCGGTTCCCGTAAGGAACGCCATGAAGGACGCGGGCCTGAGCAACTCCGATCTGGATAAAGTCCTCCTGGTCGGCGGATCCACCCGTATCCCCTGCGTACAGGATAAGGTACAGCAGCTGACAGGCCATGAGCCCAGCAAGACCCTTAACCCCGACGAGTGCGTTGCCATCGGCGCGGGCATCCAGGGCGGCAAGCTGGCAGGCGATGCCGGCGCGGGCGATATCCTTCTGCTGGATGTTACCCCTCTGACCCTTTCCATCGAGACCATGGGCGGCATTGCGACTCCTCTGATCGAGAGAAATACGACCATCCCCACCAAGAAGAGCCAGGTATTCTCCACCGCGTCTGACAACCAG
>LFSA01000101.1 GCA_001512635.1 Pelotomaculum sp. DTU098
GTGGCCGGGTTCGTCCGGGACTGCGTCCGCCGCTGCGTGGATCACGCGGACGGCCTGATGGAACGGGATCCGGAGGCTGTGCAGGCTGTGACCGAAGGCCTGGTCCTGTGCGGCATGGCCATGACCATGGCGGGATGTTCGCGGCCGGCTTCCGGCATGGAGCACTATTTTTCTCATTTATGGGATATGCGGGCACAGGAATTTGGTACGCCCTCGGACCTGCACGGCGTCCAGTGCGGTACGGCGGAATATTACTGCGCCCGGATCTATGAGTATATCCTGCAGCTGCGGCCGGACCGGGAGAAGGCCATGGCCGCCGCGGACAGCTTTGACTGGAATCTGTGGAAAGTGGACCTGCGGGCCTTCCTGGGACGCGGCGCCGACGCCATCATTGCCCTGGAGGAAAAGGAGCGTAAATATGACCCGGCGGCCCACCGGGAGAGAGCGGACAGGATCCTGGCCCGCTGGGAGGAGATCTGTCAGATCATCCGGGACGAGGTGCCTTCCGCTGACCGGATCCGGGAGCTGCTGGAGAAGACCGGCGCCCCCGTGACCTGGCAGGAGCAGGGCCGTACGCCGGAGGAAGTCCGGACCGCCTTTTACATGACCAAAGATATACGGGACAAGTATATCGGTTCCCGTCTGCTCTGGGACCTGGGCCTTCTGGAGGAGGCCGGAAACCGGCTCTTCCCGGATGAAAGACCGGTGGCTTATTTTACAGAGCCGGGGACAGAGGACTGACCATAAGGAAGCAGAGAGCATATGAATATTTTAAATCTGGAACATGTCAGCAAGCGCTATGTCTCCAGGCCCATCCTGACGGATGTTACGATCGGGATCGAGGACCGGGACCGGATCGGGGTCGTCGGAATCAACGGGACCGGCAAATCCACCTTTCTTTC
>LFSA01000091.1 GCA_001512635.1 Pelotomaculum sp. DTU098
TTGATCGTTTCGCGGCGGATGACGCGCTTGATATCCTCTATAGGCATCTCTTCGCCCTCGAGGTACATCATCATGAGATCCTCATCAAATTCGGCTACAGCTTCGAGCAGTCTGTCTCTCCATGCGTTTGCCTCGTCGAGCATATTCTCAGGGATTTCTTTCTCTTCGTATACCTTTCCGAGATCATCGTCATGATAGAGCTCAGCCTTCATTTTGATCAGGTCGATGATACCGATGAAATCGGCTTCTGACCCGATAGGCAGCTGTACTGCTACAGCGTTTGCCTTGAGCCTGCCACGGATCATGTCGAGTACGTGGAAGTAATTTGCACCGAGGATATCCATCTTGTTTACGAAGATCATGCGAGGAACTCCGTATTTCTCGGCCTGTCTCCAGACTGTCTCGCTCTGAGGCTCAACTCCGCCCTTGGCGCAAAGCACCATAACGGCTCCATCGAGAACTCTCAGCGATCTCTCTACCTCGACTGTGAAGTCAACGTGGCCCGGAGTGTCGATGATGTTGATCCTGGTATCCTTCCACTGAGCAGTAGTAGCGGCGGAAGTGATGGTGATTCCGCGTTCCTGTTCCTGCTCCATCCAGTCCATGGTGGCTGCGCCCTCATGGGTCTCACCCAGCTTGTGGGTGCGTCCTGTGTAGAAGAGGATTCTCTCCGTTGTGGTAGTTTTTCCGGCATCTATGTGAGCCATGATACCGATGTTACGTGTTTTTTCAAGAGTAAACGCTCTTCCCATTACTCCCTCCTTTCTAACTGCTTAG
>LFSA01000133.1 GCA_001512635.1 Pelotomaculum sp. DTU098
GTTATGCTTATTGTAACTTGATTTTACCTGTTATTTGGTTTATACTTGCAGCAGTTAAGAGCGAGATGCCTCGCTCTTTTTAGTCTTAATAAAAAGAGGGCACCCGGAATGGGTATTGGACATCTTTACCAGATTATTGTAGTATAATAACGTATGTAGAAAATGAACGGCAGGTGTACTCATTGGGTTTTTACAATACGGAGGCCAAATCCCTGGGCGCAAGGTGGTTCACAGTCCTGGCGGTTATCGCCATTGTCCTGGTAGTAACGGTAGGGGGACTGCTGGTCACTAACTATCAGCATATTGGCAACTTGATTAAAGTCATTTCCCTGGTGCGGACCCAGTACCTATACCCGGTAGAACCAGCACAGCTGGTGGATGGGGCGATCAAGGGTATTGTTAACTCCCTTAATGACCCCTATTCTGTTTACCTGGAACCCAAGACATTTTCCCAGCTGCGAGACCAGATAAAGGGTTCTTTCGGCGGTCTGGGCATCCTGGTCGGTGTTAAGGATGAATACCTGACGGTGATGCGAGTCTATGAAGGCACCCCGGCAGCCAGGGAGGGTATTGACGAAGGTGATGTCATCACCCGGATCGATGAGCATGATGCCCGGGACATCGATCTGGACACGGCAGTCAATCTGATGCGCGGGAAGGTGGGTACGGAGGTTAAGCTGACCATAGACAGGCAGGGGGAAATCAAAGAGTTCACCCTGGTCCGGGAGGAAATCAGCGTTCCCACAGTGGAAGGACAGCGGATACCCGGTACCGACATCGGCTATGTAAGCATCAGCCACTTTACGGAACGGACCGTGGAAGAAATGAATAAAACCCTGGCCAGGCTTCAGAATGAGTCAATTAAAGGGCTGATCCTGGATTTGAGGGACAACCCGGGCGGTGAGCTTACTGCTGCGGTAAGCGTGGCCAAAAACTTTATTCCCAAAGGACCCATTGTCTATATCGACTACCGTTTCGGCAGGGATCAGGAGTTTACTTCAGAAGGGCATACCCTCCAGCTACCCCTGGTGGTTTTGATTAATGAAAGGAGCGCCAGCGCTGCCGAAATTCTGGCCGGGGCCGTCAAGGATACCGGGGCCGGGATCCTGGTAGGTGCCAAAACATTCGGCAAGGGAATAGTCCAGACGGTTTTCCCCCTGGATAACGGGGCCGGGCTCAAATTAACCACTGCCCGTTATTTAACGCCCAAGCGGAACGATATTCACCAGATCGGCGTTGAGCCGGACATACCGGTGGAATCCCAGGTAGACCGTTCCCGGGATAGGCAGCTTGAACAGGCCATAGAAGTGATGAAGCAAAAAACAGCGGGCTAGGTTAGGAGCCGCGGGTCAGGTTCCCGCGGCTTTTTCCGCAGTCCCGGTTATTTTAAACTCTTTCCGGAACCTGCCGGAGGGAGAGAAACGGGGTGAGTGTTTGTTTCCCTTTGCTGAACTTCTTCCGTTGATTCTGAATTCTTTCCTGCAGGCCTTTCTTAATCTGCACTTCCTGCCCCTTTTTCTCATGGTCATGTTGATCATCGCCATGCAGTACCGGCGGATGGAAAAAATGAGGGAGAGCTTTTACGGTCGGGGCACCGGGCGGACCTGGCATGATCTCTTTGTTGCCGCCGGTCTTGGTCTGGTGGGTGGGCTTTTGGGAAGCTATTTGATGATCTTTATCGGCCTGACCCTGTCTGAGTCCGGGTTGATTTATCTCTGGCCCGTCGCCATCCTGTTGATGCTGATCAATATGAGGTTTTTATGTTTCTCTTACGCCGGCGGGCTGCTGGCCCTGGCCAGCCTGCTCTTTGGTTTTCCGGATATAAAGGTGCCCCAGATCCTGGCCCTGGTGGCTATCCTGCACCTGGTGGAAAGTTTTTTGATTTTTTCCAGCGGTCATCTGGGTGCAGTACCAGCTTATATTAAAGGGCCCGGGGGTAGAATTACCGGCGGCTTTACCCTGCAGAAATTTTGGCCCATACCCCTTGTGGTTTTGGCTGTAATAGCGGGAGGCAGCGTTGTAGAAGGCGGCATCGAGATGCCCGGCTGGTGGCCGCTGCTCAAGCCCGGGGTGCCGGGAGACCCCCAGACCCTCACCTACATCATTATGCCGGTGGTGGCAGCCCTGGGCTACGGCGATCTGACCATTGCCAGGACCCCGCTGGAAAAGAGCAGGTTATCCGCCCTTTATCTGAGTATTTACAGCCTGGTACTTTTAATTTTGGCCGTTTTGTCAGAAGAGAGCCGCTCTTTCGCACTGGCAGCGGCGCTGTTTTCCTTTCTTGGCCACGAGGCGGTTATTTATATTGGGCGGGGGATTGAATTCAGGGAAAAACCTCTCTACGTTCCACCTGAGCAAGGCGTGCGTGTTCTGGATGTGCTTCCGGACGGCCCTGCCTGGCGTGCCGGCATTCGTTCCGGGGACGTCCTTCTGGCCATAGACGGCGTAAATGTAGAAAACAAAATGGATTTAGCCAACCGGCTCCAGGGAGCAGTTTCACCTTTGACCGTGGATTACTGGAGTCATGCCGCTGCGGTGCAAAGGCGTGCCTTGATGAATCCTCCCCGCAGGGCAAACCTGTGGGGCATCGTGCCGGTGCCGGAGGGTCAGGAGCATCACTATCTTGAAATGATGACCACCGGTTCCCTGGGACGCTGGCTGCAGCAGGCTTGGAGGAATTTTATACATTGACACCTTTTAAAGAAGGGGGATATAATCAATTCAAGGAGGCCACGGAGGCCGCGTTAAACGCGTTAAACATGAATGGACAGCAAGGCCACGGAGGTCTTATGTTGAGATCTGCGTGGTTTTTTTATGCAAGCCCCGGATGCGAGAACAGGGGGCGGTTAACCGGCTGCAGGCCAACCAGGTGGGTTTCTTCAGGGAGGTGAAGTAAATGTGTGAAGCCAACGCCTACTTGAGAAAACAGGGTGAGGAGGATGAGCTCTTTCTGGAAAACGTTGACCGGGTTGTGCCCTATGAGGGAGACAAGCTTATGCTCGAGGATATCTTCGGCAGGAGAAAGATAATCAAGGCAAAGATTGTGGAACTGGCCCTGGTAGACCATAAAATCATCCTGGAAAGAGAATAAAAATATTCTCTCAGCCATGGATCATCCCCCCTGGGAAGGTTCCGTGGTTTTTATTTGCATTAAATCAAAGGATGCGGGACAGGCCTGCAGTTGGCCAGATAGCCTTTTAGATTATGGTTTTATCTTAATAATTCTAGTCAACCTATTTTATTATCTTTGTTGGCTGAGTCAGGTTGACGGGACTATAAGTAGCTTTAATAAATGGGGGATTTTTAGGGGGATCTATTTTTTGAACAGGGTTATCTATGAGCCGGATTTTGACTTGAGTGTCGTCGGGAGCCTGGAAGAGCTCCAGGAACAGGTGGCAGGATGCACTCGCTGTAACCTGCGGGCAGGTTGTACCAGGGTTGTCTTCGGAGAGGGAAATCCAGGAGCAAGGCTGATGTTGATCGGAGAGGGGCCTGGTGCTGACGAGGACCGCATGGGGCGGCCCTTTGTAGGCAAGGCGGGTCAACTTCTGGATAAAATTCTGGAGGCGGTGGGCCTGGAAAGGTTTACCCATACCTATATTGCCAATGTGGTTAAATGCAGGCCGCCCGGAAACAGAGTTCCCCGCCCGGAAGAAGCAGAGCAGTGTCTCCCCTGGCTTTACCGGCAAATAGAACTGGTTTCACCGAAGATTATTGTCTTGCTGGGAAGCACCGCCCTGCAGTATTTGATCGATCCACAGGCGAGAATTACAGTGATGCGCGGGCGCTGGCTGGTCAGTAAGAGCGGCATCAAAATAATGCCCACCTATCATCCTGCCGCGCTGCTCAGGGATGCAAGCAAAAAGCGGCCTGTCTGGGAAGATTTTAAGCAGGTTAAGGAAGCCTATCTAAATCTTTATCTTTCCCAGGGCTGAGGGCCATCAGGTTTTTTCTGGCAGCTTTACCAGGGCGCAGTCCCTCAGCCAGGGAGGACACTACAAATTACAGGGAATACAGTGCGTGCAAGAGCAAAGGCCGCGTTTGCCCAGTTACCAGTAAAAGGAGAAAAATTTCGCCAAAGTCAAGCTGAGATGGAGCCGGGTAATATCCCGGTTTTATTAATTGCTGCAAAGGGAAGTGTTTTTTACACTGCCTGCTTCATTCCCGGCATAGCCCTCCTGGTCGGGACAATATTCGGGGATTGGGGGCCAGGCCGTGACTCCTTCTTTCCTGGCCATTTCGAGCAGGGCCATGTACCGTCTCTCGGCAGCGTTGATTTTATAAATGATGTATTCGGAGAGGTCGCTGTCCATGTAATTCATTTCCTTAAGGGACTGCTGCCATTCCTGCCGGGCGTTTTCAACAGCATTGAGCAGGGAGAATACAGTGGTCTGATCAAGCAGGTCCTTAATTCTGCATAAACCAGTTTCCAATATTGTTTTCAAAGCTGTGTTTATTTTCATAAAAATCACCCCTCCAATATTATATTTCCATATTAAGGTATTAGAAAGGGTTTTTACATTTTACGGCATAACTTTCTAAATATTTCATATAACATTTCCCTCAATATTTAGACACATTTCTAAGCATAATAACAGCAAACACTCATCCAAGCTTTTTTAGTTTCGCCTGGTAATCCTTTCAGGACAGTTTAAGGGGTGAGGGCGGTGCCTGTACAAAAGACCAGCTGCGGTAAGCTCCTTATTCTAATTATGCTTATCGTTATCCCGTTATTCTCCGGGTGCATCAGGAAACAGCAGCCCCAAAGAAAGCCTGTCAGCAACGCAGCCAGCCAGGAGATTAAAATAGCTGTGAGCCTGGCAGACATGGAGAGGGACGGGAATAAGACTATTAAACAAACCATGTCAGCCCGCCAGGGCGGCCAGCAAGGCCAGCAAGGTCAGCAGGGGCAAGGGCAACAGGGACAACAGGGACAACAGGGACAACAGGGGCAGCAGGCCGGCCAGGGCGGCGGTGAGGCTGTTCCGGTCCAGGCCGGCGGGGCTCAAGGCGGCCAGCAGGGCCAGCAGAAGGTGGAGATCATCTGGCTGGACGCTAAAAACGACCCCAATCAGCAGGAAAGGGACCTGGAGCAGCTGGTAAACCAGAACGTCAAGGCAGTCCTTCTCCAGGTTGTTGACCCGGAGTCCGGCCCCAGGTTGGTGCGCCGGCTGCTGCAGGCCAATATTAAAGTGATTGCCCTGGAGACGCTCCCCGCCAATTGCCCGGTGGACGGTTATATTTCCTCGGATCATGCCAGAACGGGAGAATTGCTGGCAAATTTTACGGAATCGATTGCCCGGGGAAGCACCAGCCCAGTCAGGGTGGTGCTTCTTAAGGGTGACAGGAATGATCAGGCTTCCCGGGAAATTGCTTCTGCGCTCCTGGAGAGACTTAATAAAATGCCCCAGGTGAGGGTAATCCTGGTCCAGGACCATCCCCGGGGCGATCCCGGGCAGGCAGCGGCGACAGTGGAGAGGGTTTTGACAGAAACCAGCAACCAGATCGAAGCGATACTGGCTACAGACAGCCGCATGGCTGCAGCAGCCGCCGAAGTGTTAAAAAACCGCGGCCTCAGCCAGAAAATTGTGACTGCAGGCGTGGGGGCCGACCAGCAGGCTTCCCGGGCCCTTGTGGCGGGTGAGCATGAGGCGGAGGTGGACCTCATGCCGGAAATGATAGCGCAGTACGCCTACGATGCCCTGGTGGGACTTGCTTCCACCGGTTACTGGCAGTACGACCGGCAGGTAAAAAACGGGGACTTTGACGTACCTGCAAAAATTACGCCGGTCCGGCTAATCACCAGGGAGGAGTCTTACCTGCTGGAGCAGCGCTGGGGCCCGCTGGCAGGGCAGCAGGGGCAGCAAGGCCAGAGCCAGCAGGCCCAGCAAGACCAGCAGAAACAGAACAACCAGGGCCAGAACCAGCAGAGGCAAAACCAGCAGGAGCAGGGCCAGCAGGGGCAGAACGGGCAGGACCAGCAGGGCCGGGATAGCCAGGGACGACAGGAGCAGAACCAGCAGGGTGGCCGGAAAACAACCCTGCGGGTCACAACCAGGGACGGCAAGACGGTTGAAGTGCAGATTGACGGGGAGATCAAAAAGATTGAAACGATGGACGGCACCGCGGGCGGCGGGCAGGGTGGTAGCCAGGGCGGCAGCCAGGGAGAAGGAAGCTAAGGTCAGGCTGGTGCTTAGGGGTAGATAAATCTACGCAAGTTTCCTTCGTAAAACAACGCCGTTATCCACAATAACCGGTTGTCGCCGGGTGTTTTTTTATATTGAAAAATTTTGCCCGGCGTGCTTCTTTTTTGTTTCTATGCTCCCTTTTGCCCGGGAGGGCAGGCTAAGGTGTAAACCTACCATAATACAATTGCCGCCTATAAATATTTAAAAGTGTTGACAGAAGCCAAGCAGTTTACTATGATAGTATTGTTATTATTCCTATTGGTTTACTATAATTTATATTTTTAAACTGGTGAGCAGTCAAGGGGGGTTGTGAAATGCGCAGTGTATATTTTGATCACAGTGGGACTACCCCTGTCCATCCCGAGGTGGCCGAAGAAATATACAGGTACCTTACCAAGGACAATTTCGGTAATCCCTCCAGCATCCACCATTACGGGCGCCAAATCAAGGTTAAGGTGGCGGAGGCCAGGGAAAAGGTAGCCCGGGCTCTCGGTGCTGATCCCGGGGAGATTGTATTTACCAGCGGCGGAACGGAATCAGACAACATGGCCATCCACGGTGCGGCTATCACCAATAAAAACAGGGGCAACCATATCATCACCAGCGCCGTGGAACACCACGCGGTGCTGAATACGGTGAAGGCACTGGGCAAAGAGGGTTTTGATATCACCATCCTGCCGGTGGATCAATACGGTATGGTAAGTGTCGAGGACGTGGCTGCGGCGATTACAGACAGGACCATTTTAATTACCATTATGCATGCCAACAACGAAGTGGGCACGGTTATGCCCGTGGCGGAAATAGGCAAGCTGGCCCAGGAGCGGGGAATAATCTTCCATGTGGACGCGGTTCAAAGCTTCGGCAAAATACCGGTGAATGTGGACGGGCTGGGGGTGAGCCTGCTTTCTGTTTCCGGACATAAGATCTACGGGCCAAAGGGAATCGGTGCCCTGTATATCCGCAAAGGGACACGCTGGCGGCAGACCCTCTTCCACGGCGGGTCCCAGGAGCGCCTGCGCAGGGCCGGTACCGAGAATATTCCAGGCATCATGGGATTGGCCAAGGCGGTGGAACTGGCCATGAAGAACATGGATGCGGAAAGCTCCAGGTTACGGGACCTGCGTGATAAAATAATCAGGGAGCTTACCGCCATAGATGGTGTCAGGTTGACCGGGCATCCGGTGCTGCGCCTGCCGAACCATGCCAGTTTCATCTTTAAACACATTGAAGGTGAGTCGCTGTTGCTCAGCCTGGATATGAAAGGTATAGCGGCTTCCACCGGTTCCGCCTGCACTTCCGGTTCACTTGAGCCCTCCCATGTGCTGCTGGCCATGGGGATCCCCCCTGAAGAGGCCTACGGGTCGCTGCGCATTACCCTGGGAAAAGATAATACCCGGGAGGACGTTGACTATTTCCTCGAAGTTATCAAACCGATTGTGGAAAGACTTAGAAACATGTCTGCGCTGCAGGAAGAGGTGGTTTAGGATGTACACGGAGAAAGTCATGGACCATTTCACAAATCCCCGTAATGTCGGTGAAATACCAGACGCTGACGGGGTGGGCGAGGTGGGCAATCCAGCCTGCGGGGATATCATGAAAATTTATATAAAAGTCAAGGATAATATTATCGAGGATATAAAGTTTAAAACCTTCGGGTGCGGGGCGGCCATAGCTACCAGCAGCATGGTCACGGAAATGGCAAAGGGTAAATCCCTGGAAGAAGCCCTGGAGCTGAGCAACAAGCAGGTGGCGGAAGCCTTAGACGGCCTTCCCCCCGTAAAGATGCACTGCTCTAACCTGGCTGCTGACGCCCTCCATGCAGCTATTAATGATTATCGCAAAAAACAATCAGGCAATTGAGCGAAGTTTTCCCTGGGATGAACGGCGCCGTAGGCAATCCGCTTGCTGGCGGCGCCTGTTGCCCGGCTCACTTAAAGGTAATTAGTTTTCCCGTGACTAATTCTGCTCACGTGTTGAGGGCGCTGAGGGGGTAAGCCCGAAAATAATTATTTCTTGTGGCATGAACCAGATTTGAGCGGGGGTGGAATATGGTGTTCAGGCGGCTAAGAAAAGACATCCGTGCTATTATGGAGCGGGATCCGGCTGCTAAGTCAGTATTGGAGGTATTGCTCTGCTATCCCGGTCTCCATGCCCTGGTTATGCACCGCATAGCCCACAGCTTTTACAGGCGACGCTGGTTTGTTGTTGCCCGGCTTATCTCCCACCTGTCCCGCTTTCTGACAGGTATTGAGATCCACCCCGGCGCCAAAATAGGCGAGGGGGTGTTTATCGACCACGGCTTAGGTGTGGTTATCGGTGAGACTGCTGAAATAGGTGACAATGTTACCATTTACCAGGGGGTTACCCTGGGTGGTACAGGCAAGGAGAAAGGAAAGAGGCATCCGACCATCGGCAACAATGTGGTGATCAGCGCGGGTGCCAAGGTGCTGGGTTCCTTCACCGTGGGGGACAATTCCAAGATTGGAGCGGGTTCGGTGGTTTTGAAAGAGGTCCCTCCCGACAGCACGGTTGTTGGGGTACCCGGCAAGGTTGTGGCCAGGAACGGCCGGAGGGTTGAGCCGCGGGAAGACTATGAAATTGACCTGCGCCACGATCTATTACCGGACCCCGTAGCGGAAATGATCCTTTGCCTGCAGAGAAAAATTGACAGGCTAGAAAAACGCATCAGGCAGATAGAGGAAGACAATTCAACTAGTGCGGAACGAGTCTGCCAGGACGGGCGGCTGAAATGCGGTGAAGACTGCCTGTTTCTTTCCCAAAAGGAGTCGTAGAAGTACAGGTATAAACAGGGCAGGCGGTTTTTAAGAGGGCTAAAGTAAGGGGAAGTGTCTTCTTATTGACAGGAGGGATCCCCTTCAATATAATCATACTAAACCAATGTGTTTTATAATATTTAAAACAATATCCTTAATAATATTAATGGCTTTTCATTCTTATCCAGAGAAGGGGAGGGACGGACCCGATGAACCTTCGGCAACCTCCAGCGCAGCTGGAAAGGTGCCAATTTCCTCCGCAATGCCGGAAAGATAAGAAGAGAGTTTATGATGGCCTCTTCTTTTCTGAAGGGGCTTTTAATTTAAGAGTAAGGAGTGAGGTAATGATGACAATTGGGGCAAGGGGCTTTGAAACCCTGGCCGTACACGCCGGCCAGGAAGCGGACCCGGCAACAGGCGCCCGGGCGGTGCCCATCTACCAGACAACATCATATGTATTCAAGGATTCCGAACACGCTGCGAACCTTTTTGCGCTGCAGGAGAGCGGAAATATTTATTCCAGGATGATGAACCCCACCAACGATGTCCTGGAACAGCGGATGGCCGCCCTGGAAAACGGGGTGGGCGCCCTGGCCACCGCCTCGGGACAGGCGGCGGAGTTTCTGGCCATAGCCAACCTGGCCGGTGCAGGGGACCATATCGTATCTGCCAATAGCCTGTACGGGGGCACATACAACCTCTTCAAAGTCACACTGAAGCGCTTCGGTATTGACGTTTCCTTTGTGGACCCGGCAGATCCGGAGAATTTCCGCCGGGCGCTCACGTCCCGGACGAAAGCAATTTACGCTGAAACCAGCGGCAACCCGAAGCTTGACGTTGTGGATTTTGAGGCGCTTGCGGACATAGCCCATGGGGCCGGTATCCCCTTTATCGTGGATAACACCGTACCCACACCCTGGCTCTGCCGGCCGCTGGAGTACGGCGCGGACATAGTGGTCCATTCGGCCACCAAGTTCATTGGCGGGCACGGCAATTCCATCGGAGGGATTATTGTGGACGGTGGAAAATTTGACTGGACTAACGGCAATTTTCCACAATTTACCGAACCCGACCCCAGTTATCACGGTGTGGTTTACACCGAGGCCTTTGGCCCGGCTGCCTTTATTGGCAAAGCCAGAGTGCAGTTGCTGCGTGATCTGGGGCCGTGCCTGAGCCCCTTTAACGCCTTTCTGCTGTTGCAGGGACTTGAGACCCTGCCGCTGCGGATGGAGCGGCACTGCCGGAACGCGCTGGCCGTGGCCAAATTTTTGGAACAGCACCCGCGGGTGGCATGGGTGAATTATCCAGGCCTGCCCAGTCACCCCTCGCACGAACTGGCCAAAAAATACTACCGAGGTGGTTTTGGCGCGCTGCTGACCTTCGGGATCAAGGGGGGCTATGGGCCGGCCAGGCGGTTTATCGATTCGCTGAAAATTTTCTCGCAAGTGGCGAATATCGGTGACGCCAAGTCTCTCGTCATACACCCGGCCTCAACCACCCACCAGCAGTTGACGGAGGCTGAACAGCTGGAAACCGGTGTAAGCGGGGATTTGATCCGCCTGTCCGTCGGGATAGAGACCATTGATGATCTGCTGGAGGATCTGGATCAGGCTCTGAACAAAGCCTGACTCGAGGTTACGGGACAACGGGCTGCTTTCTCTTCCAGCGCAAAAACCTGACCACAGGGCGGCCAGGGAAGGGAGCTGGCCCGGGAATTCAGTAAAGTGAGCGGGGAGTAAAAGCAATTTGAGGCCTTTATTGTTCCGGATACCATCCCACCTTTGGAGGTGATGATAATGAGTGATGCGCTAAACGTTCTTCCAAATGAAAGACGCAAGCGGTTCGACGGACCCGGGGAGCCATCTTCCGTAGGCTATGTCTACCCCCGGAAGATCAGGCTTGCCGACGAGAAAAACCCGCTTCCCCTGGAATGCGGGAAGGAGATCCGGCCGGTGGACGTTGAGTATGAGGTTTACGGGGAGCTGAACGAGAATAAGGACAACGCTATACTCATCCTCCACGCCCTTTCCGGCGACGCCCACGCGGCCGGCTGGTATCATGACGCCGAAAAACTGGGAAGGCCCTGGCTGGCCAAGCGGCCTGGCTGGTGGGACAACATGATTGGGCCGGGAAAGGCCTTTGACACAAAAAAATACTGCGTCATATGCTCAAATATACTGGGCGGCTGTTACGGCACCACCGGGCCTTCCTCCATTGATCCGGCAACTGGCAGGCCCTACGGCCTTCGTTTCCCGGTGGTGACCGTGGGGGACTGGGTGCGGCTGCAGGAGCGCTTAATCAGCAGCCTGGGTATTCAGAGGCTGGTCTCCGTGGCCGGCGGTTCCCTGGGCGGGCAACAGGCGCTGGAGTGGGCCCTGGCTTACCCTGACCGGGTGGACTCGGCCATCATCATTGCCTCCACAGCCTGGCTCAGCGACCAGGGCCTTGCTTTCAACGCCGTGGCGCGCAAGGCGATTACATCAGACCCGTGTTTCCTTGATGGTGATTACTATGAATCCGCGGGACCCGAGCAGGGACTTGCAGTGGCCCGGATGCTGGGGCATATCACCTACCTTTCCGAGATCTCCATGCAGCGCAAATTTGGGCGCAGGTTTTGTAACGGTAACGGGCCGGGGTTTCAGCTGGAAGCTGACTTTGAAGTAGAGGGTTACCTGCGGCACCAGGCAAAGTCCTTTGTGGAGCGGTTTGACGCAAACAGTTACTTGTATATTACCAAGGCTGCCGACTATTTTGACGCCTCAGCCTGGGGCGGCGGCGACCTGGATAAAGCATGTCAGAGGATCAAGAGCAGGATCTTGCTTGTATCCTTTTCCTCAGACTGGCTCTACCTGCCCGAGCACATGAAGAAACTGGCGCTGGCCCTGGGCCGGAACAGGAAACATGTAAGCTACGCCAATATCCAGTCTACCTACGGGCATGATGCTTTTCTGCTCGAGGTGGATAAGTTGACGCTGCTGGTGCGGAATTTCCTGGAGGGCGGTGGGCAAACTGGTGAATAAGCAATACCGTTTTGACCATAAGGTAATTTACGACCTTATTCCGGCCGGGAACTCGGTACTTGACCTGGGCTGCGGCAACGGCGAACTCCTGTCGAAGCTGATCAGGCATAAAGGCGTTCAGGCCCTCGGTATCGAGAAGGATTTCGACCTGGTAGCTGAAGCAATTGCCAGGGGTGTGCCTGTCATTCAATCCGATCTTGACGAAGGGCTGGCCGGGCTGCCCGATCATTTTTTTGATTACGTTATCCTGGAGAAAACCCTTCAGGCGGTTAAGAAACCCCTTTTGGTGCTGGAAGAGATGCTGCGGGTGGGTAGATACGGGATTGTAAGCTTTCCCAATTTCGGGCACCGGCAGGTTGTTTTATCGCTCTTAAGGACGGGGAGAATGCCGGTGACCCCCAGCCTGCCCTACCAGTGGCATGACACGCCGAATATCCACCTTTTCACGGCCCTGGACTTCCTTGACTGGGCCAGTGCAAATAAGGTCAGGGTTGAAAGGGGGTTTTCCTGGACCGGCAATGGGACTGTCCAGTTTAAAGAGGAGGAATCGGCTTTTGCTGTAGAAGTCCTGTTTGTTGTCTCAAAGGAAGGCTGAGCTGGGAATAATAGCAAACCGGGGAGGTAATAATCAATGGCTAAAATTGCAAACAACCTGACTGAGTTAATCGGCAAAACACCATTACTGAAACTGAACCGGGTGACAGAGGGATTGGAGGCGGAAGTTGTTGCCAAGCTGGAGTACTTCAACCCCGCCGGCAGTATTAAAGACCGGATAGGATACGCCATGATCAGGGATGCGGAAGAGAAGGGACTGTTAAACGAAGATAGTGTTATCATTGAACCAACGAGCGGCAACACCGGCATTGCCCTGGCTTGCGTGGCTGCGGCTAGGGGCTACAGGCTGATCCTGACCATGCCCGACACCATGAGCGTTGAGCGCCGGAACCTTTTGAAGGCTTATGGTGCAGGAGTGGTCTTGACTCCAGGTGCGGAAGGGATGAAGGGCGCCATCTGGAAGGCTGAGGAACTGGCGGCCAAAACCCCTAATTCTTTTATGCCCCGGCAGTTTACAAACCCGGCCAACCCGGAAATTCACAGGTTAACTACGGCAGAAGAAATCTGGACTGATACCGACGGCAGGGTGGATATTGTAGTAGGTGGTGTCGGCACCGGCGGTACCATCACTGGTATCGGCGAGGTGCTTAAGAAACGCAAGCCCGGCCTTAAAATAATTGCCGTGGAGCCCCAGGATTCCCCGGTGCTGTCCGGAGGAAAGCCCGGTCCCCACAAGATCCAGGGTATCGGCGCCGGCTTTGTGCCCGAAGTGCTGAACCCGGCCATAATCGACGAAATTTATAGAGTTAAAAACGAGGAGGCCTTTGCCACCGGGCGGAGGCTGGCCCGGGAGGAAGGCCTGCTGGTGGGCATTTCCTCCGGTGCGGCTGCCTTCGCAGCCCTGCAGGTGGCAAAGCGGCCGGAAAACAAAGGTAAACTGATTGTGGTAATCCTGCCGGATACCGGTGAAAGATATTTAAGCACCGAGTTGTTCCAGAATTAATCTACCTTAAAACGGACATTTTTCATCCTTCTGCTGGTGCTGCCTCAGGGACCCTGGGCTAGGCTACCAGGCTACCATACCATATACCATAAGTTGATAAGTTGGTGTGATAAGTTGGTGTCAGGCACCCACAGGTACAGGTACACATTTCCTGCCGGTTTTCAGGGATTGCCTGCCCGTTAAGCAATTACTCAGGCAAAAGGGTCTGGCAGCAAGTATAAGAAGCATAAAGAACGTCCCTGTTTCCTGCACTGCATTCGCAAATTGATGTAAATTAATTCTAAAAAACTGTCCCCGAGGGGAAAGGGAAGGAGTTGTTATGAGTGACTTTCCTTTCCCCCAGCAATTCTTCCGGCGGAGATAGCATGGGCAATAGAACATAGTTTGGACCCATTTCCTTTATGATATACTCTTTATGATATACTTTATAATGCCAGTGTTGAGAGATGACTGTGAGGGCTGCGTCAAATTTCCCTTGATTATCACATGGCGGCGATTTATCTGGTTTTGCAGCGATGATCAAACCTGTGCCTGCTCCCTTACCTTATGACTGGTATCTGGAACATAGTTGTTTACTATGGCCGTCATAAATGATATATTATTGTCTTCAGGAAGAAAGTAAAGGTGTGTTTTTATGAAACCCTTTCAACTGAAATCGGAATTCACCCCCAAAGGGGACCAGCCCCAGGCCATTGCCGCCCTCGTTGAAGGCCTGCAGAAGGGGTACAGGGGCCAGGTCCTGCTGGGGGCCACCGGCACAGGTAAAACCTACACCATGGCCCAGGTGATCCAGGCCGTCCAGAGGCCCACCCTGGTCCTGGCGCCCAATAAGACCTTGGCTGCCCAGCTTTGCAGCGAGTTCAAGGAATTCTTCCCCAATAACGCAGTGGAGTATTTTGTAAGCTATTACGACTACTACCAGCCCGAGGCCTACATCCCCCAAACTGACACTTACATTGAAAAGGATTCGTCCATCAACGATGAGATCGACAAACTGCGCCACTCGGCCACCACGGCCCTCTTTGAGCGGCGGGACGTGATCATTGTGGCCAGCGTCTCCTGCATCTACGGCCTGGGCGATCCGGAGGAATACAGCACCCTGGTCCTGTCCCTGCGCCAGGGGGAATGTTACGACCGGGACACCGTCCTGCGCAAGCTGGTGGACATCCAGTACGAGCGCAACGATGTCAATTTTACCCGGGGTAAGTTCCGGGTGCGGGGAGACGTGCTGGAAATCTTCCCTGCCTCTACCTCGGAAAAGGCAATCCGGGTGGATTTTGACGGCGACGTGGTGGAAAGGATGCTGGAATTTGACCCGCTGACCGGGGAGATCCTGGGCCTGCGCAGCCACGTAGCCGTTTTCCCCGCCAGCCACTACGCCACTTCCAGGGCTAAGCTGGAGCGCGCCCTGGTAACAATTGAGGCCGAGCTGGAGGAACGCCTGGCCGAGCTGCGTTCCGCGGAAAAGCTTCTGGAGGCCCAGCGCCTGGAGCAGCGGACCCGTTACGATATGGAAATGATGCAGGAGATGGGCTACTGCAACGGCATAGAAAATTACTCCCGCCACCTTACGGGGAGGCAACCCGGACAGCCGCCCTACACCCTGCTGGATTATTTTCCGAAGGATTTCCTCATGATCATTGACGAATCCCACGTGGCCGTGCCCCAGCTGAGGGCGATGTACAATGGCGACCGTTCCCGCAAGGAAGCCCTGGTGGAGCACGGCTTCCGCCTGCCCTCGGCCTTCGACAACCGCCCCCTAACCTTCTCCGAGTTTCAGGAGCGGCTGAACCAGGTCATCTACGCTTCGGCCACGCCGGGAGATTTCGAGTTGGCCAACAGCAGCCAGGTGGTTGAGCAGATTATCCGGCCCACCGGGCTGGTTGACCCGGAGATCTCTGTCCGGCCCACCCGGGGCCAGATCGACGACCTGCTGGGGGAAATCAGGCTGAGGGTGCAGCGCGGGGAGAGGGTCCTGGTGACCACTCTGACCAAAAAGATGGCCGAAGACCTGACGGACTATTTGCGGGAAATGGCAGTGAAGGTCCGTTATCTACACTCGGACATTAAAACCATCGAGAGGATGGAAATATTAAGGGACCTGCGCCTGGGGGTTTTTGACGTCCTGGTGGGTATCAACCTTTTAAGGGAAGGCCTGGACCTGCCGGAAGTGAGCCTGGTGGCCATCCTGGACGCTGACAAGGAGGGCTACCTGCGCTCCGAGCGCTCCCTGATCCAGACCATCGGCCGGGCTGCCCGCAACGCCGACGGCAAAGTGATCATGTATGCTGATAAAATCACCGAATCCATGGACAGGGCGATCCGGGAAACCAACCGGCGCCGGGAAAAACAGCTGGCTTACAACAAGAAACATGGAATTACCCCGGAAACGGTCCGCAAGGCGGTGCGGGAGGTAATTGAGGCCACCCGCGTGGCGGAGCCCAGGACGCTGTACGAGGTGGGAACCCGGGGTAAGAAGATGACCAAAGCCCAGTTGAAGAAGCAAATCGCTGCCCTGGAGAAGGAAATGAAGGAATCAGCCCGCCAGCTGGCCTTTGAACGGGCAGCCCAGCTCCGGGACCTGATTATTGAGCTCCGGCTGCAGCTCCGGGGCGAAAAGGGCATCGGCCCCGCCATACCGGACGGAATAGAAGTCCGGGGCTGAAATATTGCTGCTACCCCTACGCATTGGTGCCTGTTGGTGCCTGACACCAACTTATCAACTTATCAGGTGCCTTGTGCCTGACACCAACTTCATTATAAAAGCGGCGCAGCTGGCCGGTGGAACGGCTGCTTCTAAATATAATGCTACAGAAATCAAGTTTCCCCTGTTAAGATAAACTATTGGCCTTCATAAGCCTGGTCAAGGAGTTGTTCTTTGATGCTGGACAGGATCCTGGTCAAGGGCGCCCGCGCCCACAACCTGAAAAACATAGACGTGGAGATACCCCGTAACCGCTTTGTGGTGATAACAGGCCTGTCGGGTTCGGGCAAATCCTCCCTGGCCTTTGATACCATCTACGCCGAGGGCCAGCGGCGCTACGTGGAGTCGCTGTCGGCTTATGCCCGCCAGTTTTTGGGCCAGGTGGATAAGCCGGATGTGGACTATATCGAAGGACTTTCCCCGGCCATTTCCATCGACCAGAAAACCACCAGCAAGAACCCCCGCTCCACTGTGGGCACGGTAACCGAGATTTACGACTACCTGCGCCTGCTCTTCGCCAGGGTGGGGCGGCCACACTGCCCCAACTGCGGCAAGCCCATCACCCGGCAGACCGTGGAGCAGATGGTGGACCATTTGACCGCCCTGGAAGAAGGCACAAGGGTTCAAATCCTGTCACCCCTGGTCCGGGGCAAGAAGGGCGAGCATGTAAAGGTTTTTGAAGAAATTCGCCGGAACGGCTTTGTCCGGGTCAGGGTTGACGGAGAGGTAATGGATGCAAGCCAGGAAATCCGTCTGGATAAAAACAAAAAACACACCATCGAGGTGGTGGTGGACCGCATTGTCCTGCGTCCGGAATCAAGGCGCAGGCTGGCTGACTCCCTGGAAACGGCCCTCAAGGCAGGGGGCGGGGTAGCCATAGCTGCCCTGGAAAAGGAAGAGATAATCTTCAGCGAGAATTTTGCCTGTGTGGACTGCGGCATCAGCATCCCGGAAATCTCGCCGCGCCTCTTTTCCTTCAACAGCCCCTACGGGGCCTGCCCGGAATGCACCGGCCTGGGGGTTAAGAGGGAAATCGACCCGAACCTGGTCATCCCGGACCGCAGCAAATCCATCGCAGAGGGGGCTATCCAGAGCATTAGCTTAGGGGGCTATTATTACCAGTTACTGGAGGGAGTAGCCGCCCATTACGGTTTCAGCCTGGACACGCCGGTAGAGGAGCTGGCGCCGGAGCACCTGGACGTGGTCCTCTACGGCACCCGGGGCAAGCGCTTCCCCTTTGTGGTGCAGAATGATTACTACGGGCGCAGGCATGAGATCTATGCTCCCTTTGAAGGGATCATCAACAACTTGAGCAGGCGTCACAGGGAAACCAATTCCGAGCACCAGCGGGAAGAGCTTGAACAGTATATGAGCAGCCGCCCCTGTCCCGCCTGCCGGGGTGCCAGGCTCAAGCCGGAGGCCCTGGCGGTCAAGGTGGGGGACCGCAACATCACAGAAATAACGCGGCTTTCGGTGCTGGAGGCCCAGGCCTTTTTCAACGGGCTGCAGCTGACCGGGCGGGAGGAAATAATCGCCCGGCAGATCCTGAAGGAAATCCAGGAGCGACTGGGTTTTCTGGTCAACGTGGGTCTGGATTACCTGACCCTGGACCGGGGGGCCGGCACCCTTTCGGGGGGCGAGGCCCAGCGGATCAGGCTGGCCACCCAGATCGGCTCCGGCCTGATGGGTGTACTTTATATTCTGGACGAGCCCAGCATCGGTTTGCACCAGCGGGACAACCAGCGCCTGCTGCGGACGCTGGAGCACCTGCGGGACCTGGGGAATACCCTGATCGTGGTGGAGCATGACGAGGACACCATGCTGGCAGCCGACTACATTATCGACATCGGCCCGGGGGCCGGTGAGCACGGCGGCCGGGTGGTGGCCACCGGAACCTACCAGGACATTATGAAGAACCCGGAGTCTATCACCGGCCAGTACTTGAGCGGTAAGAGGGTGATCCAGGCGCCCCTGGTCCGCCGCCGTCCCAACGGCAGGGCCCTGGAGGTGCTGGGTGCCTGCGAGAACAATTTAAAAAACATTGATGTGGCCTTTCCCCTAAATCTATTTACCTGTGTGACCGGTGTTTCCGGTTCGGGCAAAAGCACCCTGGTCAACGATATTCTTTACCGGAAGCTGGCCCAGGAACTGCACAATGCCAGGACCCAGCCCGGCCGCTGCCGGGAGGTGCGGGGCATCGAGTACCTGGACAAGGTAATCGATGTCAACCAGTCCCCCATCGGGCGTACCCCCCGCTCCAACCCGGCCACTTATACAGGCGTCTTCAACGACATCCGCGACCTTTTTGCCCAGACCCCCGAGTCCAGGATGCGCGGCTACAAGCCCGGGCGTTTCAGCTTCAACGTCAAGGGAGGGCGCTGCGAAGCCTGCCAGGGGGACGGCATCATCAAAATCGAGATGCACTTTTTGCCGGATGTCTATGTGCCCTGCGAGGTCTGCAAGGGCCGGCGCTACAACCGGGAGACCCTGGAGGTCCGCTACAAGGGCAAGAACATTGCCGATGTGCTGGATATGACCGTGGAGCAGGCGGTGGAATTTTTCAAGCACATTCCACGGATCCACCGCAAGCTCTGTACCCTCTACGATGTGGGCCTGGGCTATATCCGCCTGGGACAGCCCGCCACCACCCTGTCCGGCGGCGAGGCCCAGCGGGTGAAGCTGGCCACGGAGCTGTCCCGGCGCTCCAACGGTAAGACCCTCTACATCCTGGACGAGCCCACCACCGGCCTGCACGCCGCCGATATTGACCGGTTGCTGAAAGTGCTGCACCGGCTGGTGGAAGCCGGGGACACGGTTGTGGTCATTGAGCACAACCTGGATGTGATCAAGACGGCCGATTACATCATCGACCTGGGCCCGGAGGGCGGGGACAGGGGAGGGGAAGTGGTTGCCGTTGGCACCCCGGAAGAAATTGCGGCCTTTCCCGGCTCTTACACCGGTCAGTTTTTAAAGAAGGTCCTGGAGAAGGATCGCGCAAATCAAAACCTAAAATGTTAAATGCCTCCCGGCAAGATTATTATTTCCTGTTTTTTAAAGAAGGCAGTGGGTAAAGATGCAGCTTGAAGAAAAACTGAAGCACATCCCCGCCAAACCCGGCGTCTATCTCTACCGGGATAGTGCCGGCAAAATCCTCTATGTGGGGAAAGCTGTGTCCTTAAAAAACCGGGTCCGCTCCTATTTTCAGCCCGGGGCGCAGCTGCCGCCTAAAACCAGGGTTTTGGTGGACAAGGTGGCCGACCTGGACTATATCGTCACGGACTCGGAAGTGGAAGCCTTGATTCTAGAGCAGAACCTGATTAAGGAGCACCGCCCCCGCTATAACGTCCTGCTCAAAGACGACAAGAGCTACCCCTACCTGAAAGTTACCCTGGGGGACGATTACCCCCGGGTGATGATCACCCGCCGCCACGTCAAGGACGGTTCCAGGTACTTCGGCCCCTACACCCGGGTGGGAGCGGTTAACGAGACCCTGCGCCTGCTGAAAAAGCTTTTCCCCTTCCGCTCCTGCCGGAAGAAGGAGCCGGAAAAACGGGAACGGCCCTGCCTGAACTACCATATCCAGCGCTGCCTGGGCCCGTGCTGCGGCCTGGTGGACAGGGAAAAATACCGGGCCATGATCCGGGAGGTCTGCCTGTTCCTGGAGGGTAGGCAGGAGGACCTGGTCCGGCAGTTGACTGCCAGGATGGAGGAGGCTGCGGAAAGGCTGGATTTTGAGCAGGCAGCCCGTCTCCGGGACCAGATCCGGGCCGTAGGCGAAGTGATAGAAAAGCAGAAGATCATTTCCGGAGGTTTTGAAGACCAGGATGTGGCGGCCCTGGCCGAAACCTTTGACGAGGCCTGTGTGATGTTGTTCCTGATCCGGGGGGGCAAGTTGATAGGCAGCGAGCACTTCATGCTCGAGGGGACCGAGGGGCTGAGCCGCTCCGAGATTATCACCGCCTTTGTCAAGCAGTATTATAACGATGCCGGCTTTATCCCGGGAGAAATCCTCCTTTCTGAGGACATCGGGGAGGAGAAGCCGGTTATTGAGGCCTGGCTTTCCGATATGAGGGGGGCCAAAGTGGTCCTGAAGACGCCCAGGCGCGGCGAAAAGAAAAAGCTGGTGGAAATGGCGGCCCGCAATGCCCTCCTGGCCCTGGAACAGGCCCGTTTGGAGAAGGGGGTGGAGCGTGACGAAATTGCCGGGGCGCTGGCCGACCTGGCCCGGGGGCTGGGCCTGGAACAGCCCCCCCGGCGCCTGGAGTGCTACGATGTCTCCAATACCCAGGGGGCCGAAAGCGTGGCCTCGATGGTTGTTTTTGAGGAGGGCAAGCCGGCCAGGGACCAGTACCGCCGCTTTAAAATCCGCACCGTGGAGGGGCCGGACGACTTTGCCTCCCTGCAGGAGGTGCTGCGCCGCCGCTTCACCCGGGCCCTGGAAGAGCGGGAGTTGATGAAGACCGGGCAGCTTTCCAGCAGGGAGGCCCGTTTTCACCTGCTCCCGGACCTGGTCATTATAGACGGCGGCAAGGGTCAGCTGTCCGCTGCCCGGCAAGTTATGCGTGAACTGGGTTTTGACCGGATCCCAACCTTCGGCCTGGCCAAGGAGGAGGAACAGCTTTTTGCCGAAGGCCGCCCCGATCCCATTATCCTGCCGGCGGGCTCCCGGGCGCTCCACCTGCTGCAGCGCCTGCGGGACGAGGCCCACCGCTTTGCCCTGTCCTACCACCGCAAGCTCAGGGGCAAGGCCGGGCTGAAGTCCCTGCTGGAGGAGGTTGAGGGTATCGGGGAGGTTCGCCGCCGGGAACTATTGAAAGCCTTCGGCTCCCTGGCTGAAATTGAAAAAGCATCACTGGAAGAGCTGGCCGCTGTTAAAGGCATGAACAAAAAGGCAGCCCGGGCTGTCTATGATTTTTTTCACCGGACCTGACAAACCAGTTTGCCTGGAGTTAATTTTTCCATGGTAGGGACCGGGCATTAGCCTGTGGCGGATCTGCTTTAAGTTCAACGAGGAGGGTTATGCATGAAAAAACTGTACGGGTTAATGGAAACGCTGCTTCAAGAAAAGGAGAGTTTTGTCGTAGCTACCATTTTCGATAAAACCGGTTCCGCGCCGCGCACCGCCGGTGCCAAAATGGTGGTACGGGCTGATGGCTCCATTGCGGGTACCATCGGGGGAGGACGCCTGGAAGCGGAGGCTATAAATCTTGCTAAAGAGGTCCTGCGCTTAAAGCAGACCAGGCTGCAGTCCTTTGACCTGACCAGCAGGGATGCGGCCGGGATGGACATGATCTGCGGCGGCAAGGGTGAAATCCTGCTCGACTACATCGACGCCGGCGATGAAAACAACCGCCTGGTCTATCAGGCAGCGGCAGAGATCCTGGAGCGGCGGGAGAAGGCCTGGTTGGTCACCATTCTGGACAGCGTTCCCGGAAACGCCGGACTGGTAAGGCAGCAGTGCCTGGTGAAGCCTGACGGATCCCTTATCGGTAAGGTTGACTGCGATCCCTATTTACTGGAAAAACTGGTTAGCGGGCCGGCGAAAATATCCATCCACGCAGAAGCTTTTGGTAAGACACGCTTTTTGGTTGAACCCCTGCGCCAGGGCGGAACGGTTTATATTTTCGGCGCAGGCCACGTCTCCCAGAGGATTGCCCAATTAAGTGAGTATGTTGGTTTCCGGACAGTGGTCCTGGATGACCGTGCGGAATACGCCAACCGGGAGCGCTTTCCGGAACCTGTGGAGCTCATGGTCATTGATTCTTTCCACAAGCTGCCGAAACTAGATATCGACGAAGATAGTTACCTTGTCATTGTGACCAGGGGCCACCTTTACGATAGAATTGTCCTGGAACAGGTGCTGCGGAGCGGCGCCTGCTATATCGGCATGATCGGCAGCCGGACCAAAAAGAAACTGACCTTCGATGAAATGCTCAAACAGGGCTTTACGAAGGAGGAACTGGACCGGGTCTATGCGCCCATCGGGATTAACATTGGTGCAGAAACCCCCGAGGAGCTGGCCGTGAGTATTGTAGGCGAGCTGATCATGGTGAGAGCCCGGCGGGAGCAGAGAAAACAAAAGAAAACCAGTAGCAACGCCGAATCCTGTTGTACCCTACAAGATCCCGGGAAATAATCTGTCCGCTGTGGTATTGTTGAGTAGTTAATCATAGCAGAGGCGCAAGACCCTGCCCAAGAAACCCGCTCTCTGAATAGTTCTTATGTTTCAGCCGGGTTTCGGTGGGCAGAGCTTGTGCTGTTTTATTAAGCATTTTCCCGGGGACGGAGGGTTATTACGCCGGGTTAGTGTAAAGTTATTGTAGGAGTTTTACAGACAAAAAGAGAAGATATCACCGTCCTGC
>LFSA01000028.1 GCA_001512635.1 Pelotomaculum sp. DTU098
ACTTTGGCCTTGAAGGAAGACGGTACGGTGTGGGCCTGGGGATATAACCAGTATGGACAGCTGGGTAATGGTGAAAGCGGTTTATCCGCAACCAGGACAGTGCCGGAACAGGTTTACGGTTTAACCGGAGTCAAGGCCATTGCTGCAGGTGATAGCTTTTCTATAGCCCTGAAGGAAGACGGCACGGTGTGGTCCTGGGGCAGAAACAACTACGGACAGTTAGGTATCGGCACCGACGGTTTCAGCGATAAAAGGACAGTAGCAGAGCAGGTCTACGGCCTGACTGATGTCAAGGCTATTACAGCCGGTAAGGATTTTGCCCTGGCTCTTAAAAACGACGGCACCATCTGGGGTTGGGGACGTAATGCTCAAGGAGAATTGGGAGATAACAGCCAGACTAAGAGAAATAAGCCTGTTCAGGCCGCCCTCACTAGTCCCGCCAAAGCAATTGCTGCCGGAGAAAATTTTACTTTAGCAATTTTAGAGGACGGCACGGTCTGGGGCTGGGGCTTCAATTCGAGTTCACAGTTGGGTGACGGCAACCCTAGCGGTGCAATGAGATCGCTGGTCCCGGTCCAAGCAGTTGGTTTGACGGACGTGAAAGCACTTGCCGCCGGGCAGAACCATTCGATGGCCCTGCAGAATGACGGCTCGTTATGGGTCTGGGGCGGCAATCCTGCAGGTCAGCTTGGTAACGGCAAGATTGGCTCTAGTGGTGATAGCGGCAGCAAAGTACCTGTCAAACTCTACGGGCCGGAGGCCGGTATTACCCAGATCTACGCCGGATCCGACTACTCTATGGCGGTAAAGAACGATGGTACCGCCTGGACCTGGGGGGCTGCTTCGTATAATAAGCCGAATGGCAAACTCGGCGACGGGACAAATAACGGAAGGTTGTATCCCACCCAGGTTAAGAAAGCACCCGTGACGCTAACCCCATCAGCCGAAGTGATAAAAGCGGGTGAAGCTTTAGACCTGACTTTTGCCGATGATACCGGTTGGAGTAACTCAATTACCAGCGTGATTGTGGGTAATAAAGCTCTCACGGAATACGATTATACAGTTAGTGAAGGAAAGATTACCATCAAGGCCGGCGTACTTAACGAAGCCGGAGAATTTGACATTACGGTTAAGGCTACAGGCTACGTTGAATCGCTCGCAACTATAAAAGTTCAAGCCCAGCCCGTTGAGCCGCCGGTGTTGACAGCCGACACCACAGATAACAAAGTAGGCAATTCCATCGACCTGACCTTCACCGATGACGCAGCCTGGCGGGCGGCGATTACCGGTATCACTGTTAATGGCAGCGCCCTAACCGATGAACAGTATGAGGTTACGGAAGGCAATATCAACATCACCGCTGACGTATTCACCGAAGCAGGAGATTATGAAATCATAGTCAGCGCCACCGGATATAACGACGCCATTGTTATTCAGACAATCAACGAAGCAGAAGCG
>LFSA01000127.1 GCA_001512635.1 Pelotomaculum sp. DTU098
TTACCTCATAGAAACGCTGGGCAGTTGCCACTTCCACCGCCGGTGGGGTGATATAGGGAGCGTTCACCCTGATTAATTCATCCAGGCGTGCTGAAGCTGGTCCGGACCAGGCGAGAAGGGCAAAAATGGTTAATACGACAAGCACCGCCCTGAACTTGCGTACTTTTTTATTTGATTTCATAAGCATGAAAAAATCACCTCTTCAATGCAAATCATCAGTTAGTTTTGCCAGAAAAGGTGAATTTTATACACATGTTGCCTTTAATGGGGACTTTATGCTCTTTTTTCCTCCCCTGTCGCTTTGCTGTACCGGAACAATCCGGCCGGCTCATATTTATGATATACCTATGCAAAGGGTTGCCTGGAACCCTCAGGGCTGTCAAGACACCCGCTCCATGGGTTTATTAAAGATCAGCCACTCCTTTTACGTCCCTCCCTTTACGTCCAGGCTCAAGTCGCCCGCTGGCGGCGGCAGCGTTGGCCTCGGCCCGGCGCAGGTGACGAAAGGCATGCAGCAGGTCAGCGTTGGTTTTCGTGCGCTTCATCTGCTCTATCAGCATTTCCATGGCATCCCAGGGGGTGGCCCCGCTGGTTGCCCTGCGAAACTGCCAGATCATTTCCAACTCGTCCTGGGACAGTAGCAGTTCCTCTTTGCGCGTCCCGGAACGCAAAACATCAATAGCTGGAAATATCCTTCTCTCGGCCAGCCGCCGGTCCAAAATCAACTCCATGTTTCCGGTACCCTTAAACTCTTCAAAGATCACATCGTCCATCCTGCTCCCCGTTTCCACCAGGGCCGTAGCCAGAATGGTCAGGCTGCCGCCTTCCTCCAGGTTGCGGGCAGCTCCAAAAAACCGCTTGGGCTTGTGCAGGGCTGCCGGGTCCACACCCCCGGACAGGGTGCGGCCGCTGGGTGGAACCACCAGGTTGTGGGCCCTGGCCAGGCGGGTGATACTGTCCAGCAGGATTACCACATCGTGTTTATGCTCCACCAGCCGTTTGGCCCGCTCCAGAACCATATCAGCCACCTTGACGTGGTTTTCAGGAGGCTCGTCAAAGGTGGAACTAACCACCTCTCCCTTTACAGAACGTTCTATATCGGTGACCTCCTCGGGACGCTCATCGATGAGGAGCACCATCAGGACTATTTCAGGATGGTTCCTGGTAATGCTGTTGGCCACTTCTTTCAGGAGAGTTGTTTTGCCGGCTTTGGGAGGAGCGACAATCAGGCCGCGCTGGCCTTTGCCGATGGGGGCTATGAGATCGATAATCCGGGTTGATAGGTTTTCCGGATCGGTTTCCAGGGTGATCCGCTGCAGGGGATAAAGGGGGGTAAGCCCGTCAAAATGAAGCCTTATTTCAGTAGTTTCCGGGTCAACACCATTAACCTGTTCAACTCGCAGCAGGGCAAAATAGCGCTCACTTTCCTTGGGACGACGCACCTGACCGGCTACGAGATCCCCGGTGCGGAGATCAAAACGCCTGATTTGGGATGAGGAAACATAGATATCATCATGGCTGGGAAGAAATTGAAAGGGCCTTAAAAAGCCGTATCCGTCGGGCAGGATTTCCAAAATACCTTTGGCAAACAGGAGGCCGTGTTTTTCCGTCTGGGCTTTTTTTATTTCAAAAATCAATTCCTTCTTGCGCAGTTTATAATAGCCGGGTATTTCGAGTTCCCTTGCGATCTTGTACAATTCTACCATGGTTTTACTTTCCAGGTCCGCATAATTCAAAGGCAGCCCCCCAAAAAGTGGTCTGTTAGAATACTTTATATCCAGCGCTAAATGATTTTATGTGCTCCGGTGCCTGCTTCTCCGTTTTAGTAAATACATCAAGAGCGTGTAAACCGCAAACCAGATCAGCGTTGCGTTGATCAGGCTGCCTACCAAAAAGGGATAACCGTGCTCCATGATTTTGTTCAGAAAGGGTGCAAGCAGGAAATCGCCGCTTAAAACCGGGCCCGGCTCGGGTAAATCTCCCAGAAGCAGCCTGCCGGAAAGAAAATTCAAAGTAAAGAAAACCGGAACGGCCAGCTTAAAAACAACTACAGTGGCAACCGCCGCTGCCGGGCTGCAGTTGGTAAGACGGGCAACCAGGTAAGAAAGCGGTATACTGATCACAGGTATGGGCAGGAAGTCAAAGGCCAGGCCTAGAGCGACTCCCCTGGCTATTTTTTTTGGTGAATCGGGCATCTCCATAACTTTTTTGTAATAATTGCAGATGCTCTCAGGCAACCAGGAGGTTATCTTTCTCTTCAAATATAGAACTCCCTCGACAAACATGGCATAACTCCTCGTTATTAAGGGTTCCTTTCCTCAAGAACAGGATATTCTTGAGCAACCCCATTGTCTCACATAAAACCTTTTATTCCAAGTACAAAAAACTCTTCCAGGAATTTTTTGTACATTTTCGAGGAAGAGGCAAAGCAACTTATGTAAATCACATTAAGTTTACCTGCAAGGAAACCATTAATTTATGTATGTACTATTTGTTTTTGACGGTTTCCCAATCCTCAAGGAATTTCTTTACACCGGCTTCGGTCAGGGGATGCTGGATCATCTGCATGATGACCCTGTACGGGACCGTGGCGATATGTGCCCCCAATTTTGCGGCATAAGTAACATGAACAGGGTTGCGAATGCTGGCTGCAATAACTTCCGCCGGAAGCTGGTGAAGGTCAAATATTTCTACAATGTCGGCCAGCAGCGTCAATCCATCCTGGCTAATATCATCCAGCCTGCCTAAAAAGGGACTGACATATGAGGCACCGGCCCGGGCGGCGAGCAGAGCCTGGTTGGCTGAAAAGATTAAAGTCACATTGGTGCGGATGCCTTCCCGCTTTAACTGTCTTGTGGCTTTCAAGCCCTCCGCCGTCATCGGAACTTTAATCACAATATTGGGGTGAATAGCGGCCAGTTCCCTGGCCTCCCTGATCATTCCGGGTGCATCCAGGCTGACCGCCTCGGCGCTGATCGGCCCATCTACTATAGACGCTATTTCCCGCACCGTTTCAATCAAGTTACGACCTTCCCTGGCAATGAGGGAAGGGTTGGTGGTCACCCCGCTAATCACGCCCAGAGCATTGGCCTGGCGAATTTCTTCCACATTGGCGGTATCAATAAATAGCTTCATTTAGTTTTTTATTCACCCCTTGGATAATTAAGCCTGTGGAATGGAAACTGCAATACTACCCGGCCAGAAAATGCTGAAATGTAACATTAGAAAAGTGTGTTTTCAACCACTTTCGGGAATCTAATTAAGCCTTACCGGAGCTACCGAAAAGCCTGATTTTTTCCCGGATAATCCTGGTTGCCGCCTCCCTGGCAGGACCGAGTATCTTGCGGGGATCGATTTCCTTAGGATTGGCGTCCAATACCTGCCGGCAGGCAGCGACAAAGGCCTCGCGGATATTAGTATCAATATTTACCTTGCGCACCCCGAGACTGATAGCTTTAGTAATATCTTCATCCGGAACTCCGGAAGAGCCGTGCAGGACAATGGGAATTTTTACGATGGACCTGATCTTTTCCAGGCGGGGGAAATCCAGTTCGGGGGTTCCTTTGTACTGTCCGTGGGCAGTGCCGATGGCCACAGCCAGGGAGTCCACTCCAGTCTCATTAACGAAGATACCGGCTTCCTCGGGGTCTGTAAAGAAAGCATCCCTTTCGCTTACAGAAATGTCGTCCTCGGTACCGCCAATCTTGCCCAGTTCAGCTTCCACAGAAACACCCACAGCCCGGGCTACGTCAACCACCCGGCAGGTCAGGGCAATGTTCTCCCGCAGGGGCAGCCTGGAACCGTCAATCATCACCGAGGAAAACCCGGCGCGTATGCATTGAATTACCTGTTCGAAGCTCGTGCCGTGATCCAGGTGCAAAGCCACCGGCACGCGGGCTTTTTCTGCCGCCAGACGGGCCATGGCTACAATGTAATCGATCCCTGCGTATTTAATAGCGCCCTGGCTGGCCTGTAAAATGACAGGAGCGTTCTCTGCTTCAGCAGCTGCAATGATGGCCTGGACAATCTCCATGTTATTGCAATTAAAGGCGCCTACGGCGTACCCGCCGGCTTCTGCCTTCTCCAACAAATCTTTTACCGGTACTAGAGACAATTGGCCTCCCCCTTTTCTATTAATTATTCAAAATTATAGCCGGAGAAACACCAAATTATGTCTTACTTCTTTTGCGGCGAGCTTTTTTTTGTTTACCCGTGTTGGATATACCGTCCGGACAGGTGTTGGAAAGGCTGTCCAGACATTTAAAGCCGTGCCGCGCAAGTTCGATAGTCTCCACTTGCTGAATGACTTTGAGGTCGTCCTCCGTTTCAGCATAGATAATATTGATACTGTCACACTTCTTGCACTGAAGTTCGAGGCGGTCAGGAAAGATATCCACTTCAATTTTGTAGTTGCCGCACTGGCAGTACAGTCCACCGCGCTCAGCAATACCATGCAGGCAGTTCAAAACCTCATACATGATCTTTGAATTATGGAAGTAACTGTCGCGGCCGAATTCTTTTACCAGCGCTTCCAGTTCCTCTTCGTAGCTGGAGGTCATCTCGCTTACCTTGGACTTTGGCCCGATATGACCCAATTCAAGATCTGTTTCCTGGCAGGATAGACTGGTGACTTTTCCGGACCAGAGTGATTTGCCGGAAAACTCCAGGAAATGTTTTGTTTCACAAACCACACAGGGAAGCTGAAACCAGTAGGTGTTCAGGTTTTTTGTGCTCACAATCAACTTGGTGGCTCCGCAGGAGCAAGTAATATGGAAGGCTTTACCCCTGGAAAAGGAAAAGCGGGAAAAATTATGGTACTCCATTTTCCCACATTCCGGGCAACGCATGGCCAGCACAGCGTTTGTATCAATACGCATTGCTTAAACCCTCCTAGCGATAAACGGGGCGGATTTGCCGGAAACCATATGGCCGTTGATAACTCTTACCATTAAAAATATATTGCCCCAATCGACTATTGTAATACTTCGCCGCTAGGGATTGAAATCCTCTTTTTACCGCAGGCAACGAACTGTGAAATCGGAGGGTAAAGCGGCTTAACCGGTCTCTTTCACGCGCTTTTGCCTGTCCTTTTCCATCATCAGCAAACCCTTGACCAGATAACGGACTTCATCCAAATCAAAGGGCTTGTTGATATAATGTACCCCCCTTTTCCTGGTCTCAGCCAGCATGTCCAGCTCTCCGTAGGCAGTCATCATCACAACCTGTATTTCCGGATTGATCCTGTGCAGTTCTTCCAGTGTTTCCAGCCCACTCATCCCGGGCATTTTAATATCAAGCAAAATAAGCCGGGGAGCTGCTGCAATTGTTTTCCGGATAGCTTCTGCACCGCTGGAAGCTGTGTCCACACGAAGGCCCTGTTCAATAAAGGCCTCGGACAGGAGACGGCGTACTCCGGGCTGATCATCAACAATCAAAATATCGCAGGCTTCCCCAGGCATTATCTTCACCTCGTTAATAAAATAAAGAGTCTGGGCGTAAGTATTCGCCAGTTAGCAAAGAATCCCTCCCGCCAAATAAAAATTATACCTCTGGATTAAAAATAATCCCATAACGGGACGTGGGAAGGTAAGGAAGCCGCCGCTATTACCAGTGCCACCAAAAGAAGGATTAAGAAAGCGACCAGAGCCAGGTAAGGACTTAGCACAGCCAGCAGGGAGCGGCCTGTAGACAGGCTGTGAACCTCCCTGACACCTATGGTGTTGAGGACCAGGATCCAGATGGCCACAGCAAGTCCAGCCAGGCCTGAGAACATGTTCACAGCCAGGCTTTCGGAACCGGCCCCGAAGGTTAAAAGCTGCACCGGAACCAGCAGGACAGCTGGTAGACTCGCCAGGCCGGAGGCCGCCATAACACCCCTGGCACTCCCCAGGCCGCCCAAAACTTCAGCTGCCAGACTCAGGAGTGCACTATAAGCAAACCACTTGAAATACCCCCAGAGAAAAACGGTCACGGCCCCTAATGGTAGCAGCGCCTGCAGGGAAGGGCCAAAGAGACCTAAAGAAGTAACGTTAAGTTCCCGCTCCAGGACCCTGGCGGCAGCCACAAACCATGCCCCCGTACCCAGAAGGTTCAAGATGGTTACAAGCAACACGGCCTGTCCCAGCGGCGGCCTGTGGGCGACCTTTTGCATGGTTGAGCGGGGTTCAAAAAAAACCCCGTAGACCAGCTCCAAAAAGCCAGGACCAGGCTCTTCCCCGTCCTCCTGCCCGGTACCCGCCGGCAGGTGTTCAGCCCCCCCGGCAGCAAAAGACTGCCCCTGCTCCTGTTCCGGCCCGCTGAAATCAGGCGGAAGGCCCGTACCGGCTGGGTTATTCCGCCTTCCTGCTTCCTCCCTCAGGACTTCCTCGTTCATAGGCTATGTTCTCCTTTCCGGTATTAACGTAAATTAAGGGTATACACCTTTTCATCCTGTCCGGGCAGGGTGAACCAGCCGGAACCCGGGAATGAACCGACCCCCATTCCTTTAAAAACCTCAGATAAGAAATTTTTCGGTCCCATATCGACAACAGCCGGCTCACCTTCAATGCCTGCCAGTTCAGCGGCTAACAGGATGGCATCATGAAAGTCCCCCAGGCGGTCTACCAGCCCCAGCTCCATGGCCTGGCGCCCGGTGAAAACCCTGCCGTCGGCCAGGGGCTTGATCTCCGAGGTGTCCCTGTGCCTGCCCCGGGCCACTGCATCAATAAACTGTTCATAGACATCGTCCACCATGGACTGGAAGATGGCCCGCTCCTCGGCCGTTGCCGCGCGGGACGAAGAACCCATATCCTTGTACGGGCCGCTCTTGTAGGTTTCCGGCTCAATGCCGATTTTATCGTACAGGCCTGCCAGGTTTGTTGTCTCCATAATCACGCCGATGCTGCCGGTAATGGTCCCGGGGTTGGCCACGATCTGGTCGGCCCCGGCGGCAACCCAGTAAGCTCCGGAAGTAGCCACATCCCCCATTGAGGCAACCACTTTTTTGCCGGAATCCTTAACCCTCTGGATTTCCTTCTCAATTTCCTGGGAAGCTGCCGGCGTCCCGCCGGGACTGTTCAGACGTATTACCACAGCCTTTAATCCCGGGTCCCGGGCAGCCTCCCTCAGCCGCGCAGCAATTAATTCGGCGCCTCCCTGGCTCCCCAAAAGCCCGCCACTGCCCCTGCCCCCGGCAATAATCCCTTCAATATAGATTATAGCGACCTCTCCGCCGCTGCCTGCACTGCCGGGAGAACTATTACCCCCCAGCCGGACAACAGCAAAAATAAAGGAAATTGCGACGACGCCCAGGATCAAAGCTGCAATAATTTTTTTCCCCAAGCTAATCCTCCTTTCTCCACTTTTCATAGCATGCATAATTACCTGAAAGAATACCCTGAAGGAAAAGCGGTTAATTCTGTCAATAAGTGCTGTCTTTTCTTATTCAAGGCCCAACCCGGAGAACCCTGTTTATGAGAAGCTAAAACCTTTGCGAAAACAATTCCGGGCATTTTTAATTACTCTTCCCACGGCCAGGAACAGGCTCCTCTACAAATCAACAAGGCTCTTAACAACAATAAAAAACAGCCCTGGTTTTCCCCAAAGCTGTCTCATCTATAGCACTAAATATTATTTTTAGCCATTTGATATTTCCTTGCCGCCCCGATAAAATCCCTGAACAGTGGATGGGGGCGATTGGGCCGGGACTTGAATTCCGGGTGAAACTGGGTTGCTACAAACCAGGGATGATCAGGGTTCTCAATGATTTCCACCAGGCTGCCCTCGGGCCAGATGCCGCTGAAAACCAGGCCGGCCCGGGCCAGACTATCGCGGTAAAGGTTGTTTAACTCGTAGCGGTGACGGTGCCTTTCGACAACGGTTTCCTGCTGGTAGGCCTCGTAAGCCTTCGTCCCGGGCTCAAGTTTGCAAGTGTACCCGCCCAGCCGCATGGTGCCCCCCTTTCCAGCAATATCCCTTTGACCTGGCAGGAGGTCAATAACCGGGTGGGTTGTATAAGGGTTAAACTCAGTGCTGTTGGCATCATGCCAGCCCAGAACATTGCGGGCAAATTCCACAACGGCCAGCTGCATGCCCAGGCAGAGTCCCAAATAAGGGATCTTTTCTTCCCGGGCAAACCGGATCGCCTCAATTTTACCTTCTATGCCGCGATCGCCAAAGCCGCCGGGTACCAGGATCCCGTCAACATCCCCAAGTAACTCCCTCACGTTAGCCCGGGTGACCTCTTCAGAATTAATCCATTTGATCTCTATGGCGGAGCCGTGGCAGTAACCCGCGTGACGAAGCGACTCGGCCACGCTGAGATAGGCATCATGCAGGGAGACGTACTTTCCAACCAGGGCGATGGTGGTTAAGTAGCACAGGTTTTTCAGTTTGTCCACCATTTGGCGCCATTCGGTCAAATCCGGGGGGCAAGTAATGATCCCCAGTTTTTTCAAGACGATATCGGCCAACCCCTCTTCTTCCAGCATCAGGGGCACTTCGTAAATAGACGGTGCATCCAGGGCCTGGATCACCGCCTCTTTATCGATGTCGCAAAACAAAGCCAGTTTTTCTTCCATCTCTTTAGACAGAGGCCGTTCAGTGCGACAAACAACCACGTCGGGCTGGATGCCAATCCCCCTGAGTTCTTTGACACTGTGCTGGGTCGGCTTTGTTTTCAACTCATTGGCAGCCTGAAGATAAGGAACCAGGGTAACATGAATATAAACCACGTTACCTCTACCCACGTCCCCTTTCATCTGGCGGATAGCTTCCAGGAAAGGCTGTGATTCAATATCACCCACTGTGCCGCCAATTTCAGTGATAATGACATCGGCCTGGGACTCGTTGGCCACAGCCAGGATCCGCTCTTTGATCTCATTGGTGATATGGGGAATAACCTGTACGGTACCCCCTAAATAATCCCCCCGGCGCTCCTTGTTGATCACGGCACTGTAAATACCGCCGGTGGTTACATTACAACTGCGGGAGACGTTGATATCAATGAACCGCTCGTAATGTCCCAGGTCGAGGTCTGTTTCCGCTCCGTCTTCAGTTACAAAAACTTCACCGTGCTGATAGGGACTCATGGTGCCGGGATCCACATTAATATACGGGTCCAGCTTTTGAATGGCCACTTTCAACCCGCGGCTCTTTAAAAGGCGCCCCAGGGAAGAAGCCGTAATCCCTTTGCCCAGTGAAGATACCACACCGCCGGTAACAAAAACAAATTTGGCCATGTTAGCCTCCTGTTATTTCCTGTCAAATATTGTTTGTTATAAAACTAACACTCCCATTTTATCGACGCCCGCCAGGCCTGTCAACCAAAAAAGCACCCCTTTTACATTCTTTCAGGCGCTGTCAGGCCAAGCAAGCCCAGGCCGTTTTTCAGGGTTATGCGGGTTGCTTCCACCAGCAGCAGCCGGGCTTTGGTCAGCTCCCGGTCAGAGGTTATGACCCGGTGGCTGTTGTAAAAACTGTGCAACAGTCCGGCCAGCTCGTGCAGGTAACGGGCAATACGCTGGGGAGCGAGGTTTTGTGCCGCGGCAGCCACTTCCCCGGGGAAGTCGGCCAGCTTTCTGGCCAGTGCCAGCTCATATTCCTCCTGCAGTAATTTAAAATTGACAGCGGAAGGCTGCGGCAGCTCTCCTCCCTGCTCCGCGAACTGCCGGAAGATGCTGCAGATGCGGGCGTGGGCGTACTGGATATAATAAACTGGATTGTCGTTGCTTTCAGACTTGGCCAGGTCCAGGTCGAAATCCAGGTGGCTGTCGGGACTGCGCATGACAAAAAAGTAACGGGCAGCGTCACGGCCTACTTCTTCCAGCAGTTCCTCCAGGGTTACAAACTGGCCGGTGCGCTTGGACATGCGCACGATTTCGCCGCCCTTATAGAGGCGGACCAGCTGCATGATCACCACTTCCAAGGCGGCCGGGTCGTACCCGAGGGCAG
Source organism: Pelotomaculum sp. DTU098 (assembly GCA_001512635.1). Taxonomy (GTDB): domain Bacteria; phylum Bacillota; class Desulfotomaculia; order Desulfotomaculales; family Pelotomaculaceae; genus DTU098. Next base: position 9,931 of record LFSA01000127.1, read on the forward strand.
CCACCGCGCCCTTCATTCTTGCCACATGGCCGTGGTGGTCGGCGCCCCAGATGTTGATCACCCGCTCAAAACCCCGCCGGAACTTATTCCGGTGGTAGGCAATGTCCGCTGCGAAATAAGTGGGGATCCCGTTTGCCCGGACCACCACTTCATCCTTTTCCACACCGAAGCTTGTGGCCTTAAACCACAGGGCCTGATCTTTTTCGTATATATAACCCTTTTCCTTTAAATAATCCAGGGTAGCCTGGACTTCCCCGCTGTCGTGCAGGGTCTGTTCTGAAAACCAGACGTCGTAATGCACGCCAAAATCAGCCAGCACCTTTTTTATGGCGCCAAGCTTTTCAGCCAGGGCGTATTTAACCAGGGCACTGCGGCGCTCCTGGGGGTCGGCCGCCAGGTAACGATCCCCCTCCAGGGCTAAAAAACCCCGGGCGGAGTCAATAATGTCCTCGCCGTGGTAACCGTCCTCGGGAACCTGGGCCTCGTTGCCGAGCAGCTGCAGGTAACGGGCTTCCAGGGAAAGGCCGAATTTTTCCATTTGATTCCCGGCGTCGTTAATGTAAAACTCCCGGGTTACATCATAACCGGCAAAATCCAGAATGGAGGCAATACTGTCCCCAAGGGCCGCTCCCCGGGCGTTGCCCATGTGTAAAAGCCCTGTAGGGTTGGCACTGACAAATTCCACCTGTACCCTTTGGCCATTTCCCAGCTTAACCCGGCCATAGTTCTCAGACTTCTCAATGATGCGGGGAATGACCTGGTGAACCCAATCCCTTTGCAGGTAGAAATTAATAAAGCCGGGCCCAGCTATCTCTATTTTTTCCACCCAGGCCAGGTCCCGGGGCAGGGTCTGCACCAAAATTTCCGCTATTTTGCGGGGCGCCATTCTGGCCGGTTTGGCCAGGAGCATGGCCAGGTTGGTGGCAAAGTCCCCGTGTTCTTTCTCCCGGGGCACCTCAACGGTAAAATCCGGAACCCGGTCCACCTTGATCATATTTTTTTCGCCGGCTGCTTTCAGGGCTCCCACCAGCAAATGGGCAAGTCCCACCCGGATCTCCTCAACGATGTCGAACATCTATGTAAACCTCCCTAAAACGAACAATTTTGGCCTTACCTGGCTACAGCAGCCCGTTGTTAATCCATACTCTAGATTAAACCCTGGAACAAGGCCTGTCAAGCTGCCGGGCAGCTGCAGGAAAGCAGGACCCGGGGTCCTGCTTTCCTGCCAGGAGCACTTATATTGGAACCATATTGAAACCCGAAAGGGAGGTCATTTCCCTTGTTCGTAGCCGGCAGCAAAGGCCGCTTTATTAACTTTAAGAAACTTTTCCGGCACAGTTTCCGCCAGGGCCTTCTCCCATATTTCCCGTTCCAGGGGAAGGCTTCCGGCCAGGGCGCCCAGGAGGACCATATTGACGGCCCTGGGATTGCCGCACCGGGTGGCGAGCCCCAGGGCGTCCAGCACCAGGGTGGCGGGCACCTTGGATTTTATATAAGCGATGATCCCGTCCGGGTACTGCGCCGCTCCCACCAGGACCGGCACCGGGGGGATGGCCTGGTCGTTGATGATCACGGTCCCGCCCGCCTTGAGGTAGGGCAAAAGGCGTAAACCCTCCAGCCTTTCAAAGGCCAGAATAAAGTCCGCCCGGCCCTCGCTGATCACTGGTGCATAGACCTTTTCCCCGAGGCGCACCTGGGTTACAACACTGCCGCCCCGCTGGGCCATGCCGTGAATCTCCGAAACCTTGATATCGTAGCCGGCTTCCTGAGCCGCCCGGGTCAGGACCTTGCCGGCCAGGATGGTGCCCTGGCCCCCCACACCTCCGATGATCAGATCCAGGGGCTTAAGCATGGTCTACGCCCCCCTTCGTCAGCGCTCCTGTCTTGCAAACCTGAACGCACAGGCCGCATCCCGTACAGGAGACGGTATCTATGGAAACTCTCTTATCTTTGAGAGCAATAGCCGGGCAACCAAGCCCCAGGCAGACCCTGCACCCCGTGCATTTTTCCGCCAGAACCCGGGGAGAGGGGCCGTAGTGCCTGTCCAGCAAGGCGCAGGGCTGGCGGCAAATGATTACCGAAGGTTCCCGGGCAGCCACTTCCTCCTGCACCGCTTCCGCAACCTCCGCGAGTTCCCGGGGATTGACCACCCGCACCCGCCTGACACCCAGGGCCCGCACCAGGGCTTCCAGATCTACGGCCGGCGCCGGTTCTCCCATCAGGGTGCGGCCTGTGCCGGGATGCTGCTGGTGCCCGGTCATGGCAGTGGTCGAGTTGTCCAGGATGAGCACTGTACTGCTGCCCTTGTTGTAAACCACGTTCAACAGCCCGGTAAGGCCCGAGTGGAGGAATGTGGAGTCGCCAATGACCGCCACAGTACGCCCGGCCATGGCTGGTTCGGCCTTTTCAGCCCCGTGGGCGATCCCGATGCTGGCGCCCATGCAAACACAGCAATCCATGGCCTCCAGGGGAGGCAACCCGCCCAGGGTGTAGCAGCCAATATCCCCCGTAACGTTCAGCTTCAAGCGGCGCAGGGTGTAGAATACACCCCGGTGGGGGCAGCCCGGGCACATCACCGGCGGTCTTCCGGGAACAGCCGGGGCGTCCTCCAGAACGATTCCGGCAGCAGGCTTGTCCTGTTGCTCCAGGAGACCGGCCTCCCTCATTTTTTCGGCCACAATAGCCGGACTCAACTCACCCATAGAGGGAATATAGGCTTTCCCGGAAACCGCCAGCCCCATAGCTTTGATTTGTTCCTCAAGGAAGGGTTCCAGCTCTTCCACAACCAGGAGCCTCTTGACGCCCTCCGCGAAGGAGCGGATCAGTTTTTCGGGCAGCGGCCAGGTCAGGCCCAGCTTCAGCACCGAAACGTCCGGGAGCGCCTCCCGCACATACTGGTAGCTGATCCCGCTGGTAATGATCCCGGCGGAGCGGTCCCGCCACTCAATCCTGTTTACAGGGGTGGTTTCCGAGTATTCCCTCAGTCCTGCCAGGCGTTCTTCCATAAAGGCCCGGCGCTCCCTGGCAAAGACAGGCAGCATCAAGTATTTTTTCGGGTTCCTGCTATAGGACCGGGATTCCCACGGCTGCGGCTCCCTTTTTTCAACAAGAGTCCGGGAGTGAGCCACCCGGGTTGTAATCCTCAGCATTACCGGTGTATCATACTCTTCGCTGAGCTGCAGGGCCAATCCCACCATATCCCCCGCCTCCTGGCTATCGCTGGGTTCTAAAAGGGGGATCTTGGCAAAACGGGCGTAATGGCGGTTATCCTGTTCGTTTTGCGAGCTGTGACTTCCCGGATCATCGGCAGAAACCAAAACAAAACCCCCGTTGACACCTGTATAGGCAAAAGTAAGCAGGGGGTCGGCGGCAACATTCACACCCACATGCTTCATGGCCACCAGGGTACGGGCGCCGGCCATGGAGGCCCCGATGCCCACTTCCAGGGCCACCTTTTCATTTGGCGCCCACTCGGCGTAAACGCCCGGATAACGGGAAAACTGCTCTAAGATTTCCGTGCTGGGTGTGCCTGGATAAGCCGCGGCCACCTTGACGCCGTTTTCGTAAGCAGCCCTGGCGATGGCTTCGTTGCCGGATAGAAGTTCCTTCAATTTACTCACCTCTTTCTCACCTCCAAAAACCTCGTTATCTCACAGAAAAAGCCGGCGCGGCAGTTACGGCCACCGGACCAGCATTAAAAATACTGGTGTATTGCCTTTCTAAGAAAGGAACTACTACCAGTTTAACAAAGCGAGGGTCAAAGAGCAACGCAAAAGATGGCCAGCAGCTCAGGAAACCTTTTTCAACCGGTCTTCCAACTGGCAAGTCAATAAACTTTTGCGCTGGAAAAGTACGGTCAAGAACAGCGCCCAGGTGCATTAAGCTTTTTGGCCAGGCCCGGGGGGCCGGATGGCCCCTGGCAGGCCCGGCCTAAGAGGCTAGAGGGACTGGCACCTACCTTCCGATACCGGCCCGGGTTTTACAAAGGAACCCTTTAGAACAGTACGCCGCCCCATCCTGCGTTTCAGGAACAGCTTCATCCGCTTAAAGGCCTCGTTCAGGTCATCAATGGATGCGGCATAGGAACAGCGGATATGGCCCTCTCCCTGTTCACCGAAGGCACTGCCGGGAACCACCGCCACTCTGGCCTCCTTTAGAAGCTGTTCAGCAAACTCTTCCGAGGAAAGCCCGGTTTGCCTGATCTCGGGGAAAGCGTAAAAAGCGCCGCCGGGCTCAAAACAGGGCAAGCCCAACTCCTGGAAGGCATGGAGGACGAGACGCCGGCGCCGGTTGTACTGCTCTACCATCTTTTTCATCTGGCTCTTGCCGTTTCTCAGCGCTTCCAGGGCGGCCATCTGGGCCGTTATGGGAGCACAGAGCATGGTGTACTGGTGGATTTTCCTCATCGCGGCAATAAAATCGGGGTTACCTGCCGCGTAACCGACGCGCCAGCCGGTCATGGCGTAGGATTTAGAAAAGCCGTTCAACAATATGGTGCGATCGCGCATCCCGGGCAGGGAAGGCACGCAGGTATGCTCTCCAATATAGGTTAGCTTTTCATAAATCTCATCGGAGATGACCAGCAGGTCACGGGCAACGACAACTTCAGCTATCTCCATCAAGTTTTTCCGGGAAATCGTCGCCCCGGTGGGGTTGTTCGGATAACACAGGAGCAGAACCTTTGTAGCTGGTGTAACAGCCTTTTCCACCATTTCCGCGGTCACCTGGAAACCGTTGTCCACCGAGGTTTTTAAATACACCGGCCTGCCCCCGGCCAGGGTGATACAGGGGGCGTAGGACACGTAGGAAGGTTCTGGTATTAAAACCTCGTCTCCCGGAGACAAAAGGGTGCGCAGGGCCAGGTCCAGCCCTTCGCTGACCCCCACGGTAATTAAAATCTCATTTTTAGGGTTATAAAACACACGGTAGGTTTCCGCCAGATCCCGGGCTATCTCTTCCCTCAATTCCAGCAGCCCGTTATTGGATGTGTACATGGTGTAGCCCTTCTCCAGGGAGTAGACACAGGCTTCCCGGATATGCCAGGGCGTCACAAAATCGGGCTCGCCCACACCCAGGGAAATAACCCCTTTCATCTCGGTGGCAAGGTCAAAGAAGCGCCTGATCCCCGAGGGTGGAATGGCCCGCACCACCGGGTTAATCCGTTCCTGCCAGTTCACTGTTGCCGTCATGGGGTTACCACCAGCCTTCTGTCGGATTCATTATCTTCAAGAATGGTTCCGTGATATTTGTATGTTTTGAGCACAAAATGGGTACATGTGCTGATAACATTTTCAATGGTAGCAAGCTTGTGGGAGACAAAATGGGCCACTTCCTTCATCGTGCGGCCGTTAATCATTACAGACAGGTCGTAGGCCCCCGACATCAGGCGGACGCTGCTCACTTCGGGGAAGCGGTAAATACGCTCGGCCACCGAGTCAAAACCCACTTCCCGCTGGGGGCTGAGCTTGACTTCGATAATGGCCGAAACCATCTCTTCCCCAACCTTATCCCAGTTAATCAGGGTAAAATAGCCCAGGATAATTTTGTTTTCTTCCATCTCCTTGATCTTACAGGCCACTTCTTCTTCATCCCGGCCCAACATTACGGCAATCTGACCTGGTGTAAGCCTGGCGTCGGTCTGGAGAAGTTCCAGGATCTCCTTCAACTGTCATCCTCCTTTATACTGTCAAAGTATGCTGGTAAAGCTGCAATAAAAAAACCCGCCCTCACCAAGGGACGGGTATTGAACTCGCGGTACCACCCTAATTGGCTCAAGAGGCAATGCCTCAAGGCCCTCTTTAGCCCTTTAACGGGGGCAGACCGGCTGTCGCTTACTCTCTCCTGGTGAAGATTTCGGCGTGCGGCATCCGGGGCGGCCCGGGCGTCTTATTCACCGGGCTTACACCTGCCCCCGGCTCGCTGCTGAATAATCAACGCCATTCTTCCCCATCATTGCCTCTTCACGATAAATTGATGAAATTATAGCACGGTAGCACAAGGGTGTCAACAGGTAAAGTGTGGTGGATAGGGTCAAAACAATGTCTGTAACAGGCTTGTCCTTTGCATTTTCTCCACCTGTGCCGTATCCTTTGAAAACGTCATCGCCGTGGCGAAATCAGGCTGAACTGATGTTCCAGCAAAAGGCTTAAAATGCTCCGGGGACAGCTTCCAGGGCTGCCCCCCGGAGCATACCGCGGACCTGCAATTCAGGACGGTCCCCGGGCGTCCACCGGGCTTGCCCCCTTTTCCATTTTTGCCTCCAGATAAAAAACCAGTTCCGGGCCGGAAATCACCAGCTTCACGCTGAGGCGGTAGCTGGTTCCTGCAACCTCGACAGTCCTGTTGTCAATGATCTGTGGAATCAGAAGATGGTTGAGCTTTTTGACCTCCTGTCCCTTTAACGGCTCCAGCCACTGCTGCACCTGCTTATCGATGGCCAGGATAACAGCGTTTTCTTCAAGCCGGGTAAGGCTCCCACCGCTGATGGTAATATGCGTTTCAATGCTGGAAACCACATCTTTTTCCTTTTCGCCCATGCTCTCTCTTAAATGATTCAGCTCGTCCTGCAATTGTTCCTGTTGCCGGACCAGAATTTCGTTCTCCTGGGTGAGCTGGTCAATCTGACGGCCGACGTAAATACTGACAAATACGCTTCCCACGATCACGCCCAGAATAAAAAACACCGCCAGGCGGACACCTCTCTCATTCATTTTTCGCACCCGGCCACTGCCAGGATCATCAGGTGCCCCAGATGAGTGCCGGCCATGGCGCCAATAATATAAAAAATCTGTTTAATAACAGCCGTAATCTCCCCCTTTAAGAGTCCCGATTCCAGAATTTCAATGGTGGAAAAGGTACCGCCCAGGGCAGCCACCACCGCCCAAATCCGGATTTCCCTGGCCAGCCTGAGCATTGTGGCCAGAGGGGGTTCCCGGACCATGACGGCGGCCAGGGAACCGATCAGGGCGGCGCCAAGCATGACGCCCATGGCTGTGAAAAAGATAAGCACAAACTTTTTTTCAAAGGGCACCCTTTCCACCTCCTCCTGGGCATGCCCTACCGGCGGACGCCCTTTGGATTTACGCAATATAAACGGATTTAATCCCTGCAGGAAGGGCTGCCGGCATTCTGGCTAAGTTTAAGCAGAGTGTTTTTATATTATATTATTTAGTTTGTTAGCAAATATTACCTTTAAGGGGACAGTCCCTCAAAAAACCCGAAAGACAGGTTTACCCTGTCCCCGGCAAATTGGTTGTGTAATTTATAACCCGGCTGGCGGAATTAACTCTGGGAGCTCTGCTACATGGTCAGCGTGCCGTTTTCCGTTTCAATGAGCTTTAATATGTTTTCTTCCCGGCCATTTTCGGCATTGATGTAAATCAAGTAGGTTTCCTCTCCCAGCTTTCCCCGGAACTCATAGGTCAGTTTCTCATCCGCCGCCCCCACAGGGATCAGGGCTAACTCCCCCCCTGTCACTTCCAGGCGGGGATTAATTTCAGCCCTGGCCTGCTCCCGGGAAATCCTTATCTCCGGCAAGTCCCGCTGCTGGTGCGACATCAGGTAACCGGTGGTCTCAGCTCCGATGATCTCCCCGTTATCCAGGGCTACTGTGACTTTTACCAGGTCCGGGTAGAGGGTTACGCCGTCCTGGACCGCGGCGAAGTTAAGAGTAACCGTGTTTTCCTGCTGCATGTAATAGGTGGGCTTCATCTCCCCAAAATCTCTTTCCTTGAGGAAACGGAGAGCCTTCTGCCGGGCTTCGTCAATACTGATTGCCTGCTCTGAGGGGAAGCGCGGCTGGAGCATCCAGATCACCCTGCCGCCCTGCTTGCTAACATCCAGCTGTGTATGGGGCTTGGCGTCCCCCTCACCGGCGCTAACCTCCACCCGGTAGGCCGGAATACGACCGTTGGTATCCCCGGTTACAACCGCCTTGTATTCCAGGTTTGGGTCCTTGTCCACAAAGGCAAGGGCCCGGTTCACGGCCTCGTTCCGGTCTATTTCAGCCTGCCCGCTTAAGGCTTTAGGTTCGGCTTTCTCCAGATGCTCCGAAAAGGGGCCGTCGTAAATCAGGGAGGGATAGTTCTGCATCCGCTGGTCCAGAGCCTGGAGGTCCGACCTGGCTGCGTTGCCGGAGGTATCCTGCAGGTTTTTGCGGACCTGACGCACCAGTTCGCTAAAGTAGAAGTTGTTCTGGGCCACTTTATAGCTCATCCCCTGCAGCTCCCGGTTCAGGTCCACGCACTGCTGGTAAAGATTATTCAGGCTCTCCCACTGATCCTTGCTAATTGCCTCACCACGGCTGATCTGCCTGGCCAGGCTGTTCCCGTAATCCCCCAACTGGGTCAGGAATTCGGAAGTCCGGCTGGCCAGGGCATCGCCCAGGGGCAGCTGGCTAAGGTTGGACTGGGCGAAGGCTGCCTGCTGACGGAGGTCCATCAAAAGCGCCAGGTCAAGGCGCGGGTCTGCGGCCACCATGCTCTTGGACAGGAGCACTTCCAGTTGCTGAACCTGGCTGGCCAAATCAAAAAACGCCCGCTGGTATTTGTTGTCCAGAAAGATCTCCATTTGGCGATTGGCCAGGCGATGGGTATTACCCCAGATGGCCACTGCCCCTATGGCCAGAATCCCGAGAACTGCGGGAATAATCCATTTTCTCACAAAGACCTCCTCCTTTAGCGTGCAAAGACGTGGTTCCCTATTTTTGTAATAATGTTTCTCGACCACACCCACGGGTTAACCGGTTTAGCCGGGTTCCAGAAAAAAAGCGCGCCGCCCGTAGGGTCGTAACCACTCAGGGCCAGCTCCGCAGCCCGGATGGATTCCTGGGTGAGAGGCCTGTAAGCCTGCCCGTTGCTGATGGACTCAAAGGCATGGTCCTGGAAAATGACACCACTGATGGTACGCGGGAAATCAGCACTCTTGACCCGGTTGGCAATGACCGCTCCCACCGCCACCTTGCCAGTGAAGGGCTCGTCCGCAGCTTCCCCTTCAATCACCCGGGCCAGCAGGATCACCTCTTCCCTGCCTGAGGTTACGCCCCTGGTAACAGCCGGGGCCGCCGCCGGAGCGCTCAAACCCATTGCTGCCAGTGTCTGCGGACCCGCAACGCCGTCCGGGTTAAGGCCGTTGTTGCGCTGAAATTTTTGTACGGCGCGATATGTTTCAGCTCCGTAGTACCCGTCCTGGGGCCCGTTATAATACCCCCACTGGCTGAGCCTCTGCTGCAGGCGCAAAACATCATCGCCCCTGCTCCCCCAGTACAGTGTGGGGCCCTGGGCCGACGCCTGCCGCCACTCCAGGGATGCACCGGCAATGAACAGGGCCAGCAGGCAAACTGCGTAAATAATTAACCTCTTGGTGGAAAACTCTTTGGGTTTGATGATTTTTCGTCACCTCCTGGCAATCTGTATGTATTTTTTCTCCTGTTCCAATTTTTATGTACAAGCGCAACCTTTCGAAAAAATAAAAAAGCCCGCCCCGCTGCGGGGGCAGGTCTAACCCTTATTTACTATGTCTTATAAACTCAGGCAGCTTCGCCCAGGTGTTTTTTTGTGCTTTTACTGGCACTTATATTTCCTGTTCCCTTTAAAAAAACCGCCTTCACCTGGGAAACAGGCCCTGTCCAGGTAAATTAAACGCAGCCGGTGGGTTTGGGCAAACCGGCTATTCTACAGGCGCCTTTAGCTGGACCAGCTGGGAACAATTCATAGATCTGCTTCAAACTGAAACCGGTATCTTTACAGAGCATGCGGATCATCGGAGCTATTTGGTTCTCGGCATAATACTCGCGCAGGTAGTTAATTACTTTCCAGTGATTGTCGGTTAAATCAATTCCTTCATCGGCTGCAAAGGCGCGGGCAACATCTTCCGTCCAATCTTCGAAATTGACTATAAACCCGTATTCATCCAGTTCAATCTCCCGGCCATTGACATCCAGATAATCCATGTGTATTATTGTACACCTCCACAATGCAAGATAAAAACTTAAGCCTATCCCGGAGGATATTTGCTCAAACATGGGGGGATGTTCTGGTTATACTCCGCCCCTACGTTAACAAATAATATCATTTCCGGTCTGTTCAGTCAACGCGCCGGTTTTAAGTTAGATACCCGGGCATGGGCAGGATATTCTCTTAATAAAACCATTATCTTATGTTAAAAAAACCGCAGGCCTGCCGCTTTCTTGCCCCAAAAACCTGATAAAAGTAAACTGAGTATCTGTTCTAGTATGCTTCCGGCCTGTTGTATTCAATTTCAGTAATTTCAAATTGGTACCAGTGAAAATCCCCCGTATCCAGTTTCCAGACAACATCCCCCCTGGAAGGTATCCGGACGCCGTTAAATTCCCGGTGCTCCTTAATAAGTACCGACCAGGGTCTCAGCAGGTACCGGCCGTTGAACTCCCCGTACCTCTCTGCAACAAAGCTGACAACCTCTCCCTGCTCATTAAAGGTAAACACCCCCGTGGCGCTTACACCGCCGTAGTCCATGGTGACCTTTGCCGAATTGGGGCCTGCTTCCTCCCAGTGGAGATAGGGGCTCAAAGCCGCGGCCGGAAACCAGACCGTCTCGGCCAGGTAGCGCAGCAGCGTGCCCTGGTCGATTTCTTTACCCCCGGCATCCGCGACTTTTACCAGTGAGAAAAGCTTGATCAGCATATGGCCCCTGCCTTCTGCGTACCTGTCCCTGCCTGTGAAGTAGACCAGCGGCGCCATATTAACCCTGGCTTTCCAGATAAAACCTGGTTTATCTACCGTAAAGTATTGTTCCACCCGGGCAGGCATCCAGTCCCTTTCCTCTTTCAGCCTAAGCTGCGCATTTTGCTTTAAACGGACAGCCCTGATTCTTTCCCGGCCAACCACCCCGGACTGTTCCAGCCACTTGCGGGCAACCGGGGGCAGGCCGCTTAGATCCGTTTCCCGCACGATTTCAGCCTTACCTGTAAAATTATCTTTGAAAAGATCCTCAACTTCCCTTTTTACACTTTGATTGAACCGGAAATCTGCAATGAGGATAACAGCAAGCAAAATAATAATGATTGCCAGAATCCCAAGCACTGCCAGGACAACTTTTGGCATAAAATAGCAACTCCCCGCTTATCTGGATTTAACAGGTAGCAAGCTTTAAACAAAGACTAACCATTTACAGCAAGGGCAAAAAATTCTAATGTTCTATAAAAAAACGCTTACTTATGGTACGGTTCACCCTTCATAATCTTAAACCAGCGGTAGAGCTGCTCCAGTAATATCAGACGCATCAACTGGTGCGGGAAAGTGAATTTGGAAAAGGAGAGCCTCAGGTTGGCGCGGTTGAGGATATTCCGGGATAGCCCCAGGGAACCGCCGATAACAAAGGTAATATCTCCCCGGCCCTCCAGGGCCAGCCTGCCGAGCACACCCGCCATTTGCTCCGAGGAACATACTTCCCCCTTTATGTCCAGAGCAATCAGGAAGGTGCCCGGACGCATCCTTTTGAGCAGGCGCTCCCCCTCTTTCTCTTTGATTCTTTCCTGAACGGAGGGCGCCGGGCTCTCCCCAAAGCCCGCTTCCTCCACCTCCACCACGTCAACCCTGGCGTAAGGGGCAAGTCTTTTCAGGTATTCAGCCGTTCCTTCCACCAGGTACCTTTCCTTGAGGCGGCCCACAGCCAGCACTGTTATATGAAACATCTATTCCCCCCAGTAAAATAAGCGTGTTGCCACGCTTATTTTCTCCAGATGGATGCTCCTAGAGCCATAAGTTTTTCCTCCAGTTTATGGTAACCTCTGTCTATGTACATGGCGTTGCATATTTCCGTCTCTCCGGAAGCTATCAGACCGGCCACAATCAGGGCAGCACCGGCACGCAGGTCGGTGGCTTTAACCTGAGTACCCTGCAGGGAGGGAACCCCCTCAATTACAGCTATCCGGCCCACTACTTTGATTTTGGCGCCCATGCGCTTGAGTTCATCAGCAACCATAAAACGGTTTTCAAAAATGTTTTCCACAATCACGCTGGTACCTGGAACAACTGAAAGCATCGCCATCAGCTGGGATTGCATGTCTGTGGGAAAACCGGGGTAAGGCATCGTTTTGATGTCTATGGGCCGCAAGGGTTTACCCGCGCGCACCCTAATGCTATCCTCTCCCTCCAGCACCTCGACGTTGGCTTCGCGCAGCTTGGCGCTCAATGGCTGCAGGTGGAGCGGAATCAGGTTTTCCAGGATTACATCTCCCCCGGTAGCTGCAGAAGCCACCATAAAGGTCCCTGCTTCAATACGGTCGGGTATGATTGGGTAGCGAACACCCCCTTCAAGGATGGGGGTGCCGTCAATTTTTATAACATCAGTGCCGGCGCCCCGTACTTTGGCGCCCAGGGTATTCAGGAAATTTGCCAGGTCCACAATCTCCGGTTCTTTGGCCGCGTTTTCAATTAGCGTCTGGCCTTCGGCCAGGCAGGCTGCCATCATGATATTCTCTGTGGCACCCACGCTGGGAAAGTCCAGGTAGATCCTGGCTCCCTTCAGGCGGCCCTTGACTCTGCCGCGGATGTAGCCGTGCTCCAGGGATAGCTCCGCTCCCAGTCCTTCCAGGCCCTTAAAGTGCAAATCCATGGGCCGGATGCCGATATTGCAGCCACCCGGCAAGGCCACCTGGACCCGTCCGAACCGGGCCAGGATCGGACCAAGGAGGAGATTGGAGGCCCGCAGTTGTTTAACCAGCTGGTAAGGAGCCCCGTTATTTACTTCTGCGGGAGGTTTAACCCTCAGGGTTTCAGTATTTTCCCAATACACGTTTGCTCCGAGGCTTCTGATGATCTCAATCATTACCCGCACATCGCTGATGTCAGGAACGTTTTCCAGCACTACCTCGTTCCTGGAAAGAAACGTGGCGCACAAGATAGCCAGGGAAGCATTCTTGGCGCCGCTAATCCTTATCCTGCCGCGGAGGGGCTTACCTCCTGCGATAACAATCTTGTCCATTAAAGTCCTCCTAAAAGACTATTCACGACAATAAATTGAAATCCAATAAAGAATATTCGTGTTAAATGTTTTTATTCCTGCCCCAGCGCTCAGGATTGTTACCTGTGATGCAATTTCTTTTTTATCCGGACCTTTTCTACACCTTAGGCCCAGGAGTTATTAAAACAAATGCCGGCCCCTGCTTACCTCCCTTTGACTCAAGACCCAGGCCTGCCAGCGCGCCTCAAACTGGGCTTCATCCAGTTGCAGCACCTTCTCAGCAGCCTGGCTGAAGCTGCAGCCGAAACCCAGCTCTTTTATCAAACCGGCCAGGGCTTCCTCGCCGTACTGACTGACAATGTACTGCACCACGGCTAGTGACTGGCTGTAGGCACGGGTCTGGTCGGCCAGGTTGTCGAAATCCCGGCTAAGCTCCTCCATGGAATATAGGGGAGGCTCCAGTAAGTCCTCCGGCTTGCTCAAGATAAAGCCGGTCAGCTTGTATTCCTCATACTGCGCCACACCCTCGGTAAACCAGCGGGGGTAATTGCCCCCCGTCAGGTAATCTACCATCAAGTGGGTCAGCTCGTGGGCCATCGGCCCGGAAGTTACAAAGACTTCCCTGACCCGGGAGGCCTCCGTTTCAGCCACCCAGGCTCCGGGTGAAAGCACCCGGATAACCCCGGCCCAGTATACACCCATGGCGCTCTCACTGGCGTCCCAGCCAAAACTCTGATTGAGCTCTTGTTTTGTGGAATAGAGGATAATGGGGACCCTGCCCCGGGGCCTATAACCGAAATCTTCTGTAATAGGCTGGTAAAATTTTTCTGCGGTTTCCAGGACCAGCTCCGCCTCAGCCCGGTCCCCGGGCCTATACTTCACAAAAAAATGCTCGGATGTAAGCTTGGACATATTCCAGGAACCAATTACCACATAGATCTTGACCAGTTCACGGATAGCCCCGTAGCAGTAATATCTGGCGCTGGCAGGGATTCTCCACAGTATGGGCAAAAGCAGTACAAGAAAAGCTGCTATAAGTTTCCGGGCTAAACCCTTATGGCCGGAAACACTTTTGGGGTTTCTTTGTATTCCGCTTTGCATGAGTTACCTCCCGCCAGTTAATTAATCAATTTAATTATAAAGCGGGAGTTGATCCCTCTCCTAGCGGAAAATAATTCATTAAATAAGACCCGGATGGATTGGCTGTTCCACGCCGCCAGGTTCCGGGTCATCTTTAGCGCAAGGTGAAAAGCTGGTATACTTTGCAGCCTCAGTAGTGAGGAGGTGTTCCGGGTCATTTTAGGGCAAGGTGAAAGTTGTCACTGGCCTGAAGCCTTCTTCCATTCTTCAATGGCCTGCCGGGCCTTTTCAGCATCCGCCCCTTCCCCGGCAAGGGAAATAAAGGTTTCCATCTCTTGGATGGCCGCAGCATAGTCCTGCTTGCCCGTGCCCAGGATAATAGCATACAAGTAATGGGCGTTTTTGTTGCCGGGGTCCCTATTGATCAACTCCTGCAGGTGCCCTATGGCCTGTTCATACTGGTCGCTGTAATAATAGAGCGTTGCAAGATTAAGCCGGGCCTCCGCCTGAGCCGGGTCAAGGGCCAGGACCTGCTCGTAGGTTTTTATGGCCTGCTCCCTTTGAGCTGTATAGATATAGATTTCAGCTAATTCCAGCAATACATTTTTATCGCCGGGATTCGCTCTGGCCCTTTCTTCCAGGCTGGCAAGCTGTTCCTGGAGCGTTTGGACCGCATTATCACCCCCGGTAGCACCGTAGTCAACCGGTTGCCTCTGGAAAAGGCCGGCCAGCGGTATCACCAGGCCAATGGCAATCAGGACGGTAACCGTTATAAAAATGAACCTGCGAAATTTATTCCTCTTAACGGATTTCCGTAAAAACAAACCTACCACCCCAAGGATATTATAGCACCGCCAAACCTGTTGGCAAGCTTTTTTACATAAAAGGGAACCGGGCGATCCTTGATATTTCCTGGAAAAAACCGCCCGGGGAAAACCGGACGGCTGCTCCTATGCAAGTGAAAACTGCCGGATTAATAACGAATTAATAATTTAATAAGTAGATAATTTAACTGTCTAATTTATGGTAAGTAGTTTGCCGGATTCTGCGGCTTTCCTCCAATTCTGACTTCAAAGTGGAGGTGGGGACCGCTGGCACGCCCTGTTGCTCCCACCAGTCCGATTTTTTCGCCGCGATCCACCTTTTCACCATTTTTAACATTAATGGATGAGAGATGGGCATACAAAGTCACGAGACCTGAACCGTGGGAGATCTCCACAGTATTACCGTAACCTCCCTGCCAACCGGTAAAGGTAACAGTCCCGCCGGCAGCTGCTTTAACTGGACTACCGTAGCCTGCGCCGATATCCGCACCTTCATGCATCCGGCCGCTGCGCATGCCGAAGGGGGATATGATCCTGCCGGAACAGGGCCAGCTCAAACGTGCCGACCCACCCCGTGAGGCCAGCATGGTTAAGGAACCTTTGGCCACAATTTCTTTTTTAGGCTCACTGATCAGTTCTTCGGCCAGGACCTCTCTTGACGTTTCCAGCCCGTTCTCCCGGACTATTTCGTATGTAACGGTTCTCTTGCCCGGTACACCCTTGCAGATAATCCTCTGCTCCCCGAACAGGAGGCTGTCGTCCTTTTGAACCTCAACAGAGTAAGGTATCTCTTCATCCACAGTTACCTGGCGCTTTGATACAACATTAATTAACGGTGATTCCTTACTCAGGTACAACACCTGATCAATGCTCAAGCGATCCGGATCCAGACCTGGGTTCGACAAGATGATCTGCTCCATGTCCAACCTGGCGGCCCGGGCTATATCCCAAAGGGTGTCGCCCTCCTTGACCTTATATTCAGTCACCTTGTTGGTCCCCAGAAGGACGTATTTCTTGGCCGACTCTAAATCCATGATGTTGTTGAGATCAGTATTTCCCTCAACCAGTTCGATTTTTTCCTTGAACAAGGGGCTTTCACCCGGCTCCAGCGGGTAGAGCTCCTTCAGCCAGGCCAGTAAGCCTTCGGCATCTTCCCTATGCTTCAAAAAAACCCTGGCTTCCCCGTCTACCAGTATGGATGTACAGGATGCCTGAAAAGTAAGGGACTCATCGAGTCTTTTAATTAAAGCTTCCTGATCCAGCATTTCCTCCTGCTCTACCCGGATTCCCCTGTAGGCGATATCTTCTGTTACAACTACGGGGCAGCCTGCCTGCTCCGATTTAACCCTGGTCAGTTCAGCCAGGGCCTGTTTAGCGCTTTTCTCGTCATTTGCAACGGCAACCATTTTATCGTTCACATAGACGGCACAGGCATTCCCGCCGAAAATAGCATAGGCTGTAAGGGCAAGAATTAAACAAAGCGCCGCTCCTAACACCACCCGCCGGTATACAGGCTGCCTGGACAGCCACTGTGGTAGCCCAGAAATAGGGGCGAACCTAGCAAGCCTGGGAAGGCGCCGCGCTCCTTCAAATTCTGGCGGCAAAATTGTCAACTCCTCTCGGAAAACAGGCTGGAGAAACCTGTAATATAATCGTGAGCTTCAAAAAATGAAAAAACACTTGTTTATTATAACATGACCGACCAGGGGAGACAAAACAGCCCTTTTCGCAGAATATTGTCCAAAACAGCCTGAAAAAGCTGCATTAAGGAAATATTTCACTTGTTTGGCAGATGAACAACCCTCCGGCAGGAAAATATTACTCTTAATCCTGTCGGCTCTCCTTCACTTTTAGGTAAAGAGCGCACTCAAGCCTTTTCCGGGCCAGGCTACAGCCCTGTTCGTGGGGCCTGTAAATTGACCCGTTTGCAGCCTCAGCGTTGGCATGACAGCCGCCGCTGCAGTAAAACTTGGCCCAGCAGCCAGCGCAACCCTCCTTATTGTAGATATGCGCCTGGCGAAAAGCCTCCACCAGGTCCGGCCTGACCCTGCCCTCCAAAACATTGCCCATCAAATAATTGCTCCTGCCTACAAACTGGTGGCAGGGATACAAATCTCCATTGGGCGCAACGGCCAGGTATTCGTATCCTGCTCCGCACCCTGTAAGCCGTTTCGGCAGGCAGGGACCTCCCTCGAGATCGATGTTAAAGTGAAAAAAATCTATAGGCTCCCCGGCCTCTCTACGCCGCAGCAATTCCCTGGTTAACTGTTCATACTCGGCAAGAACCGCGGGCAGATCTTCCTGGCGGATAGCGTAAGGGGCTCCCTCCGGCGCAACCACCGGCTCCACTGATAGATGCTTAAAACCCAGGTCGGCCATGTGCAGGACATCATTGCAAAAGTCTAAATTATGCCGGGTGTAAGTGCCGCGGATAATGTAGTTCCGGTTGTGCTGGGAGCCCACAAAACTTTTTATTCTGGATACAACCCTTTCATAGGAACCGGCTCCCCCCGGGATAGGCCGCATCCTGTCATGTACCTCCTGTCTCCCGTCAAGGCTCAGGACCACGTTGATCTCGTGTTCGTTGAGAAACTGCGAAACTTCCCGGTTCAATAAAAGGGCATTGGTGGTTACCGTGAATTTAAACACCTTACCCCTTTCACTGGCCCTTTGGATCCCGTAGTAGACCAGTTCTTTCAGTACCTCAAAATTTAAAAGGGGTTCTCCTCCAAAAAAATCAATCTCCAGATGCTTCCTGTTCCCTGAACGCTCAATCAGGAAGTCTATAGCCGCGCGTCCTATTTCCAGGGGCATCAACTGGTCTCCTCCGCCGAAGCGCCCCTGCCCGGCAAAACAATAGCGGCAGCTCAGGTTGCAGGAATGGGCCAGGTGAAGACAAAGTGCTTTGGTTACGATTTCATTGCTGGGAGTGTACTTCCCCTGGTAGGGGTCTGGGCTGAAAAGCAGGCCGCATTGTTCCAGTTCTTTTATTTCTTCCAGCGTCTCCGCAACATCCACTGGGTCGTAACGGCCGCGGGTTCTTTCAATCAATTCTACCTCAGTCACCTGTCCGTAACCATCCAATAAATCCCAGGCCAGTTCGTCCACCTCGTGGACCGCTCCGCTGTGAACGTCTAAAACGATTCTGGTTCCGTCAAAAATAAACTTGTGCAACAACTATCCTTTTTGCTCCTTTCACTTAAAGAAAAGCCCCGTCCCAACGGGACAAGGCTCTTTTTAATTCGCTTGCTCCCTGGCGCAAAGCTGATTGCTCACCGTGCAGGAAGTCTTGCAGGCAGACTGGCAGGAAGTCTGACACTCGCCGCAGCCACGCTGTTTTTCATTAGATAGCCGCGTTTTATTTACTGTTTTAATATGTTTTCCCATGAAATTTATCCCTCCTCGTGATAATTATAAATGATCAAGGGGATGGAGGCAACAAATTTAAAGGAGTAAGGCAGTGTTGAGGCACTGTTTGAGAAAAAGGGTGGGCCTTTGCATCTATAACCAGATCCAAAGGCCCACCTGTTACTAGCCTAAATACTAGCCTAACCTAACTATAACCGCAGGCATTTTTGTCCAAATACTTTGAAGGAAGCTCCAAACTTCGGGTTAAATGCTTCGGTCACATTTTTCAATAGATCGCCTGGGTCCCCTCCTACCGTGAAGTCATCAAGGCCCCATTTCCCTTCTGTGAAGTCATATGAGGCAGACTGGGAAAATGGCCCCACATTTACTCCGCCTGTAAATTTTAAGGTACCACAATCATCAAGGGTTAATCCTGCGCTGGGACCTATACCGGCAAAGCTCAGTCCACCCTGGACTCCAACGGTACTACCGGTCCGGGCCAGGCCTCCGAAAGGAGCTACTTCTACTCCTGCGCCTACGCCGAATCCGACCTCTGCGCATATTGAGACCCCTTCACCGGTGATACAGAGCTGACCGCCACCACCGATGCCGCCATAAAGAGTTCCTCCGATGCAAAACAGGCCAAAGGGATCGCGCAGGTTGACCGGGTTATTGTTAACGTAAACGTACAGGTTACCCTGCTGGCCATTGAAGAGAATCGGGTCGCGGGCCGTCCACCGCCCGGCTGCCGGGTCGTAGTCCCGCAGTCCGAAGTGCACCAGTCCGGTGTCCGGGTCGGCTATTCCTCCGGCATAGCCGATGGCCAGTTTAAAGGCAGGATTACTGTCATAAGTTAAGTTTCCATAGCTGTCATATTCCATGACCTTTACTACCTGACCGCCGGCATCAGTGACTACACGCGGGGTACCCTGGTGGTCTGTGGCTACATAGTACCAGTCAGCACCCTGTTTAATAGCATAGAGGAAATTGCTTTCGTCGTAATAGTACTGGCTGACGGCACCCGTATTATCCCGCACGGCTGTGACCTGGAAGGGATAGTCGGGATTGCCGTAGAGGTAATACTCGCTGACCGGCGCCTCGTAAGTTGAAGCTACCACCGAGCGGCCCACCCGACGGCCCAGGCCGTCATAAGCGTACGTGACTTCCAGACCGTCCTGCAGTGTTGCCCTGTACAGCTCGCCCATGGCGGTGTATTCAAATACATCTCCACCACGTTGGGTCAGGAAACCGTCTTCATTAAACTGGTACGCTACATCACCCAGCCTGGTTAAGCGATCCTGGATGTCGTAATCAGCTTCAACTGTCAGCCGGTTGCCGTTGTCATCATAGGTAGCTGTCAGCCGGTTGCCGTTGTCATCGTAGGTGTAAGTTTCAACAACTGCGCCTCCGCGCTCGACCCCTGTCAACTGCTTGTTGGCGTCATAGGCATACTCGTATTCGTAAACAGCAGAGGCTACAGTTTCTTTCTTTGTCCGGATCATACCGGTGTTGTCATAGGTGAGCTCCAGGCTGTAAACCGGATTGCCATTTACAGTACTGGTACGTTTCTCAGGCCTACCCAGGTTGTCGTATTCATAAGTGGCGGTCATACGACCATCGCTGATCTGGCTTGGCGCGCCTAACGGACCGTTATGCTCAATCGTAAAGTCTCCGTATTTGGTCAACAGTCCGTCTTTATCATATCCCAGGAGCACCCCGGGCTCTCCAACAGCTGTAAATCCGATTAGTTTGAAATTATTGTCGTAACTGTAACTATAATCGCCATATACTTCGCCGCTGACGCTGACGATCATTTTGGTTGGCAGCGAACCATCGTATTCAAAACTGTAGTTGATCCCGTCAGGATTGCGTTCGATGCCGGCAACCCGATCTGTCAAGTCGTTGTATCCAAAGGTCGATTGCACGGAGTCGTAAGCCATACCGGTGACGCGGCCGCCGTCGTCATATTCATAGTCCACGGTCCGCCCGCCCGGCAGGGTCAACCGGGTCACCGCGCGATCCCTGTCATAGCTTTTCTGATAACTGGCGTTATCCGGCGGCGTATAGCTTTCTCCCAGGTCTACTGTGGTGTAACCCAGTTGATGGGTTGCACCTTGGGTTGCACCTTCCGGCATGGTTATAGCCGTAAGGTTGCCATTGGCATCGTAGGAAAACTCGTAAGTCTGGCCACCGGGCATGGTGATGCCGGTCAGCAGGTCAGCGCCGTTATAGGTGTAGTGGAACTCATTTCCTGCAGCATCCTTAAGTTCTGTAACCCGGTTCATATCATCATAGGTGTAGGTCAAGCTCTGATCGCCCTGCTCAACACGAGTCAAATGTCCTTTCTCGTCGTATCTGTAGTTAACCGGTTCCAGCCCGTCCGCTGTTTCTTCTAACGTACGGCCATACCTGTCAAAAATAGTCTGGGTTTGTCTGCCTTCCGGGGTGCTGGTGTTTAGTGTTATTGTTTGGTTAATTCGGTCAATGTCGTAAGTGCTGTTATATTTGTTTCCGTTGATGGTTACCACATCAGTTATTTTAGTTACACTAAAAAGGTCATTGGGGTCGGTCATCTCCGCCGTACGCTCCCGGGTAACTTTTGACGTTAGCCCCTCTGGAGTGACGATAGTAAACTCCCTGGTGACAGGCGCTCCCATACCTATACCCGGCCGCGGGTCAGGCCCCACCTCCATAGTTATGATCGTACCGTCGGTGTAAGTGACCTGGCGGGTGCCATCATTATTGATGAGGATTGTCGTTTCGGCGCCGCTGGCATCGGTGTTCACCCGGCGCACATCTGTACCAAGGTAATTCACCTCGTAAGTGGAAACGCGTCCCTCGGCGGTTTCGACCCGGACTATATAGCCATAGCCGTCAGGCAGCTCGGTGCGCGTCAACTCAGTATACCCACCGGCAGGGTCCTCGTCTCTGACTA
>LFSA01000044.1 GCA_001512635.1 Pelotomaculum sp. DTU098
GGTTTCAATTCCTTATAGGTAGGCTAAAAACGGGTCGTGCCTGACCAATGGCGCATGCCAATAGCGGTTTCAATTCCTTATAGGTAGGCTAAAAACCGCCCAGGGCCGTACTTTGTCGGGCTGTGGAAGCCGTTTCAATTCCTTATAGGTAGGCTAAAAACAAGCAAACTGGACGGCATAGCGGCTGGAGCTGAAGTGTTTCAATTCCTTATAGGTAGGCTAAAAACGGGCAAAGGTCCGGATGCTTGAGGACCGCATTAACAGGTTTCAATTCCTTATAGGTAGGCTAAAAACCGCGTCCGGTGTTAGCGATATACCTGTCCCAGCGGCGTTTCAATTCCTTATAGGTAGGCTAAAAACTTCGCCGCCAGAAGCAGGCAAAGCGTTTAGCGCAGGTTTCAATTCCTTATAGGTAGGCTAAAAACACTGCGCGGGGCTGGCACCACGACGAAAGAGATGAGTTTCAATTCCTTATAGGTAGGCTAAAAACCTTTTCGCCGCTGCCGGCGTGTCAAACTGCCGCTGGGTTTCAATTCCTTATAGGTAGGCTAAAAACGAGGTGAAAACAATGTGTATCGGCACAGCAATAAAGCGTTTCAATTCCTTATAGGTAGGCTAAAAACTAACTATACCGCATTCAGGCGAAATAACTGTTCTTCGTTTCAATTCCTTATAGGTAGGCTAAAAACGCTATACAGGCGACCAAGGGAGTTATCTCAATCCTCTGTTTCAATTCCTTATAGGTAGGCTAAAAACAGACGACAATGCATCGTCCAGGGCATTCCCTCTCGGTTTCAATTCCTTATAGGTAGGCTAAAAACAGAAAAAACCGCTTCGAGAGCGGCAATCTAATACCCGTTTCAATTCCTTATAGGTAGGCTAAAAACGCTATACAGGCGACCAAGGGAGTTATCTCAATCCTCTGTTTCAATTCCTTATAGGTAGGCTAAAAACTCTGCTTGCAGCCGTGCCTAGCGTGGGTTTATCAGTGTTTCAATTCCTTATAGGTAGGCTAAAAACCTAGCTTGGTCTTTTCTGCTGTGGTATAAGCCGCGGGTTTCAATTCCTTATAGGTAGGCTAAAAACTCAGACTGGTGACATGGCCGTAAGGTCTGATGTAAAGTTTCAATTCCTTATAGGTAGGCTAAAAACGGCGCTTGCCGTTGCTAATTTCCCACATATGCAGGAGTTTCAATTCCTTATAGGTAGGCTAAAAACCCATCCTTTCGCCGGTTGAGGCCTGGGGGCAGGTAAGTTTCAATTCCTTATAGGTAGGCTAAAAACTGTATTCTAACATTCTGAAGCTCATTTTTGTTTAGGTGTTTCAATTCCTTATAGGTAGGCTAAAAACCGCAAAGGCTGCGCTTATCAAGGTGCTTGCCACAGCGTTTCAATTCCTTATAGGTAGGCTAAAAACCCAGCGCCTCCGCTGTGCCCTGGCTCATGTAGCAGTGTTTCAATTCCTTATAGGTAGGCTAAAAACTCATCCGAAAAATCCAAGAGTACACCCGGACAGCGGTTTCAATTCCTTATAGGTAGGCTAAAAACGCAATTCATTCTCGGATATATATATCACCTCGCCAAGTTTCAATTCCTTATAGGTAGGCTAAAAACTGTATTCTAACATTCTGAAGCTCATTTTTGTTTAGGTGTTTCAATTCCTTATAGGTAGGCTAAAAACTTAACCACCCCACCAAGGAAGCTTTTAACACTTTCCGGGTTTCAATTCCTTATAGGTAGGCTAAAAACTCATCACACAGTTCATTTAGTCCCTTTTTCATGCTAGTTTCAATTCCTTATAGGTAGGCTAAAAACATTTATTTCGGCTTCGATACCATCTGCCCGGGCTTTGTTTCAATTCCTTATAGGTAGGCTAAAAACGGTATTGTGTTCGATTCAAAACGCGAAGCGCACCGATAGTTTCAATTCCTTATAGGTAGGCTAAAAACTCGACCATGCACAATGTAAAGGTTTTGCATAACCATGTTTCAATTCCTTATAGGTAGGCTAAAAACCCAGGGATTCCAAACAGGATTGAGCCAATATTTGCAGTTTCAATTCCTTATAGGTAGGCTAAAAACTACTCGTCCTCATCGAACAACAACACCGTAACAGGGTTTCAATTCCTTATAGGTAGGCTAAAAACTTAGAAGCGATAAGGAAAAGGAGCGATGCTTAGCGAAAGTTTCAATTCCTTATAGGTAGGCTAAAAACCTAGGTGCAATCGCTACTCGTTTGGCCAATTGCTTAGTTTCAATTCCTTATAGGTAGGCTAAAAACGATAAAAATACTTGAGCTCGTACCGCAGCCTCATTATAGTTTCAATTCCTTATAGGTAGGCTAAAAACGCTTTTAGCCCTTCGTTGGCAGGATGTAGATTTGGAGTTTCAATTCCTTATAGGTAGGCTAAAAACAGTTTTTTGGTGGTCGCCGTTGCCCTCGCTGGTCAGGTTTCAATTCCTTATAGGTAGGCTAAAAACTGTAATACTGCATTTCCCCAAAGCATGAATATCCCCTGTTTCAATTCCTTATAGGTAGGCTAAAAACAAGAACCTGGGCCTACCAGAAACTTGTTCCTTTGGAGTTTCAATTCCTTATAGGTAGGCTAAAAACTCTTTTAGTTTCCTATCTATGGTATCCATGTTTTCATGTTTCAATTCCTTATAGGTAGGCTAAAAACGCCGGGCAGCATTGATCAAATCTTCGACTTCTTTGTGTTTCAATTCCTTATAGGTAGGCTAAAAACGCGGCATATAAGAATCCACCATTGCAGCCATTTGTTGTTTCAATTCCTTATAGGTAGGCTAAAAACGAAAAACCATGCTAACAGTTTAGTCGGTACGCTTTCGTTTCAATTCCTTATAGGTAGGCTAAAAACCCGTCATTCATTTTTAATCCCTCCCTTGGTTTATTAGTTTCAATTCCTTATAGGTAGGCTAAAAACTCAAAAGTTTTAACTTGTCCCCGGAGGTTTTCAAGGTTTCAATTCCTTATAGGTAGGCTAAAAACTGTGGGGCATGGCAACAGTCCTTACATCACGATCTAGTTTCAATTCCTTATAGGTAGGCTAAAAACGGCCTTCCACAGGTCTATAGCTTTCTTCAGTCCATGTTTCAATTCCTTATAGGTAGGCTAAAAACTGGTGTGTTTGCCGAAGCGGAATTGACCACCAGGGCGGTTTCAATTCCTTATAGGTAGGCTAAAAACTAAGGAGGTGTGCATATGTCTTATCACTACGCACAGCTGTTTCAATTCCTTATAGGTAGGCTAAAAACGCTGTGGCACATGACAACAGTCCTTACATCACGATTTAGTTTCAATTCCTTATAGGTAGGCTAAAAACACAGCGCCAGGTTATGTGATCACAGAAGTTTTCCGGTTTCAATTCCTTATAGGTAGGCTAAAAACGGACATACTGTAGATCACTTTATCGACGGCGTTCCTGTGTTTCAATTCCTTATAGGTAGGCTAAAAACGAGGGCATTGACGGCAGAAGGCAAAACGCTTTACACGTTTCAATTCCTTATAGGTAGGCTAAAAACGGAAGCCGCTGGGATGGCTGACCTGCGGGAACATGCGTTTCAATTCCTTATAGGTAGGCTAAAAACAATGAGGTGGTGATAACAGCACAATGAAACCTCAAAAAGGTTTCAATTCCTTATAGGTAGGCTAAAAACGGACTGTGCTTGGCTGGCTTGGCTATCAAGTTGGGGTTTCAATTCCTTATAGGTAGGCTAAAAACTTTGCTGCATCTCAACCTTTTGCTGCTGAAGCTGGTGTTTCAATTCCTTATAGGTAGGCTAAAAACTGAACTGGTGTTGCCCGCTGTCGGCTGGTTCGAGGAGTTTCAATTCCTTATAGGTAGGCTAAAAACTATGAACCCAGCAGCGGGGGATGACGGCACCCTGTGTTTCAATTCCTTATAGGTAGGCTAAAAACGATAAACCCAAAGATATTAGGAAGATGCAAACATTGGTTTCAATTCCTTATAGGTAGGCTAAAAACTAAACTGAATGAAAAGGGCTGGGGCATAAATCGAGTGTTTCAATTCCTTATAGGTAGGCTAAAAACCTGATGCTAAACGGCAGATAGCAAAGGAATTTCAGTTGTTTCAATTCCTTATAGGTAGGCTAAAAACGAGAATGAAGATAGTACAAAACCTTGTCCCGGCCAGGTTTCAATTCCTTATAGGTAGGCTAAAAACGCGGATTGGTGGTGGTATCAAATGGATAGTAAACTGAGTTTCAATTCCTTATAGGTAGGCTAAAAACGTTACTGGCAGGAAGATAATTGCCGGCAAGGCTGATATGTTTCAATTCCTTATAGGTAGGCTAAAAACCTGATATTGAGGAGCCAAAGGTGGTGATTTATGACAAGTTTCAATTCCTTATAGGTAGGCTAAAAACTTGTATTTCTGCTCCACCTTGTCGATCTCAGCCGCGTTTCAATTCCTTATAGGTAGGCTAAAAACTGTCGCAAAAAAAAATACCCCTCCAGCAGTATATGGGTTTCAATTCCTTATAGGTAGGCTAAAAACTCATAATCTTCCCAATGATAATATTTCAATCTTGTGTTTCAATTCCTTATAGGTAGGCTAAAAACCCGTCAAATCCCCCAAAAATATTGTACATATTTTTATGTACATATAAGCTCTTCAATACTCGTTTTATCTAAGACCCTTTTATCACTGAGAAATCTTATCTTCTTTTGTCGTCGCTCTCCTACTACCTTTACGCTATCTGTGAACGACGAAATTTTTGTATTATTACAAACCTATATATTAAATTATATTTTCGTCTCCACCTTTCTTCAATCCTATTATTTCACGGGAAGAGTATTTTGTAGTACGTAAGCAATATATTATCACAGAATCCTCATCTTTTCTAATAATTCGTTCCAACTCCATTTTCAGCTTCTTGAGGTTGGCATCTGAAATCTCACCCTCCAGTACAGAGTTTTGAACCCAGTTAAGATACTGGCGACACTTTTTTAGGACTTTTACAACTCTTTTTTGGCCGACATCATAAACTAATATGACAAACAGTTATTAATCACCAACCCTTCAACATCTTCTACCATCTGGCCACAAATGCCCGGTATTCTTTTTCACCTATTAGGTGTTTTTCCAGTTTGTATAACTCCAAACGGATTAACCTGCGGTAAGAGACCGGTCGTCCTATATCCCTGTGGTTAATGGTTGTTTTTAACTTTTCATCAAGGTTTTCTACAAAACACTTTTTAGCCCTTTCTTTCAACATGATACCTTCAGTAGAACGCTCGAAGTCGTCCTTTGTGATCATCTTTTTTCCCAGTAAAGTAAAAATTAGTCTATCTACTATAATCGGCTTGAATATTTCGGCTATGTCCAGGTTAAGTGTAAAACGACGGAAATTGGTTGCATGCAGGTAACCGATGCGGGGATCTAGATGGGTTTTATAAATCTCACTAAGACAAATAGTATACATGAGGGAATTCCCGAAACTGATCAGTGTGTTTAAATGGTTTTTTGGGGGGCGCCGACTACGTTCCTGGAAGGTAAAGTCAGGATTACCCACTATTTCATCAAAAGCCTGGTAGTAATGATCACGTATATTTCCCTCCAGGGCCATCAGCGCTGAAATTTCCTTGCATTCTTCTATGGCCGCAAGTAAATTTTCCACGGCTTTTATATTGCCGTCTACGTTCTTTTCTCGTCCGTGGTAGTATTTTAAGACCTGTCGGATATTTTTAGACGCACCGTGGACAAATTCTTGCGCAATAGCCAAACGCTTTTCTTCATCTAAATAATATTCTGCTTGTTTGAGAATCATATAGCCGGAGTTCAGGTGTTCACGCGGATAAAAGGAACCCATGTAATATCCATGATAGTTAAAAAAATGCAACGTAATCTCTTTTACTGAAAGAAATTCTAATAGCTTTTTGTTAAAATCTAATTCGCCAAAAACCATTATTTCTCCGGTGTCTTCCACCGGAATAAAACGTCTGCCTTCATCATTCTCGAAATAAATGGTGTTATCTTTACGCGAGAGTTCACCGCTGGAAAAGATGTAAATCGTTTTTTTCATAAAGACATCTCCTGCTTAGCTGTGGTCATCTACGACCAGCAAAATTCGGCATAAGCACACTTTTTACAGAAGTTTATTTTTATCGGCGCTGGTGGCTCTGGCATATAAAGAATGCGTAAAATTTCCCTACGTACACGATCCAGTTCCAGTTCCATTTGCCGATCTAGAATCACTTCTTCTTTACGCTTTTCCCTGGGGAAACGCAATTCACCCTTTGCTGCGATACCGCGTTGTTTTAACTCGCTCAGGTAGAATGCCAATTGCATGCGGGCACTATTGCGATACCTGGAGCTTTTTTTGACCTCACCAACTACAAAACCTTCTTTGCTGACCCTGAACACATCCATTTTACTATTGCCTACTAGTATCTCCTTACGTTCACGTGGGTAAGAATAATCCTGGATAAATCGCCCTAAGCTGACGTTGGCGTTGTCCTCGTCCGGATTGATCTGGTGAGCAATTAGCCAGACCTCCCTTGGGCAGATAAAGTAATACCAAACAAGTGTACCGTTAACTTTTAATTCCCGGCTTTCCACTGTTAAAGCCCCCTATGCTGAATCCAAAAGACTCATGACTATTACTTATAATTATCTTGTAAATTATTCCAATATAAAAGCAGTCGTAATGAAACACTTTATCTTATTCGTATATTGAAACAACCATTCTATATATCTTTCTTGCATTCTTCATACGTTGTAGTGAGCTTTATAATAAAGTGGGTTTTATGAGTTACAATTTAATACAAAAAGGCTTTATTTGATTCGTCTTTAAAACCGGTTTTTAAATCGTAATAGTATTCTAATTGTGCGGGTGGTATCCAGAACAAATTTGACTTAACTCCGCCCCTGGCACTAAAATCCAGGGGCCTATTATTTAATGAACGACTTTTTCGAATATGTATAACATATTCATTAATTTTTGACCTAAGCACTTTGAGTATTGTTTTGCGTTGAAAGGTGTCTGGTTTTTGGCCTATATTCGATATAATGCTATCATCTATTAAATCCTTAAATTTTCCCCAATCCCATTTCTCTGGGTTTGCAAGAGCTTCTTCATAAGCATCTGCCAGACGTGTCGCCTGCGACATCGAATCTACCGATGAAGGTATTTCCACAAATACATCAATCACTTCATCAATATTATTAATAAGCTTAAAAACCTTCAAAACCTCGAAATCAAGTTTCATAACTCCCTCTTCCCAAATATACCTGGATTCTTCTGAAACACCATCTCTCAATGATTGTTCATAATATTCTTGAACCAAATCACCGTACTCTGTTTCTAATATTTCTGCCTTATTTTTTAAAAGAGTCCTGGTACGGTCAATATGATGAAATGCATAGACCCTTTGCACGTCATCTTCCAAGGAAACAATGTATACTGGCAGGTATTCTCCTTTTTTACCTTCCCTGTTTACTCTTCCCGCAACCTGAATTAGGGACTCCAAAGGGGCTAAGTCCCTGAATCCCAAATCGAAATCAAGGTCTACTCCCGCTTCAATAGTTTGAGTAGATATCAAGATCACAGGCTTTTTTTGTTTCAGTAATTCCTCTGCTTTTCTAATTATTTGCTTACGCTGCATTGGTACAATATTTGTGGAGAGATATAAAAGTATCGGCTTATCCCGTTCTTTCTCAAACCTTTTTTTCAAATCTCGAAACAATTCTATACTCCTACTGATAGTGTTTACTACAACCAGCAAAGATTGACCAGGGCTTCTATAGCTAGTTATTAAAGAAGCAAACATTTCTGTATTAAGCTTTTCTTCCAATAAAGGTATTAACCTTGTCCGTCTGTTTTGAGAAAAATAACTCTTATGATCTTGTAACAATTCTAAAGGTGTCTCTCCTCCATTGCCTTCATTTAAAAGCAAATCGCCGAATTCCAGGATCTTCGGTTGTGTAGCAGTCATTAGAATAAACCGGGTGCCATAAAACTCGCTTATTTTTCTTAAGAGTGCACCTATAAGGGGTTGATACCGATCAGGCACTGACTGCACCTCGTCCAAGATGACTATACTTCCGGCTAATTTATGTATTTTTTTTAGCATCCGGTTGTTTCCGGTAAATAAGGATTGAAATAGCTGTACGAAAGTGGTCAGGATTACGTCTCCTTCCCACGACTCCACTTCAAGTAAGGCCTGCTCAAGAGAAAACTCCCCTTCATCGCCACGGGCTAACCGGGATATATCGGCAAGGCTATGGTGGATTACCAGCCTTCCGTAATGCCCCGCATCTCCCGCTAAAACCTGTTCGTAATCCTTCTGCGTTTGTTCAATAATATTTAAAAATGGGATAGCTGAGATAATCCGTGGGATGTATCCCTCTACTTTTTGAATGCGCTCCCGTAGCAGAAGAGCGCATTCAAACCCAGACAAAGTCTTACCTAACCCGGTTGGAGCTGTTATCGTTAAAAAACGGATTTTTCTAATATTATCGTCATCCAGTGCATTGATGCTTCCCAGCATTGAGAGTCGCGCATCCTCACGCTTTGAGCGAATCAGGGTTTTACCAGAATGTTTTTTAGATAAAAAACTAGGAACAAGATGATGTGGGATAAAAGAAATCTCCCTGTTTTCCACACTGGCTGAGTCCAGTTTGTCTTTATCAATCAATAAAGAAAAGATGTAAATCAAAAGAAAATACCATTGGACATTTTTCAAACGCTGAGCCAGGTTCCTGGACATATAGAGAAAATTCCTTTTATCCCTCCACCTGGTGCAAGGATCACCAATACGCTTGAAATCATCAGGTGTCAATTGTTTAATAAGATCAGAATCCAGAAGCACTTCCTCTTTTTTTTGCTCCAAATGCTTCCATAATGATGTTAAGAAATTACATAGTTGGTCCTTCTGATGATCCGGAAAAAGGTCGGACAAGTTTAGAGAAAGATGGTGCTGCCGTACAGCGACATAGGCCAGGAAAGCCACTGCATAACGCGTTCTACCTTCGCCGGTCAAAATATCCAACAACATTCCATGCAAGTAAATTGATGAGATATGAGCATGCTGCTTTTTAGGCAATGAAATCTTTTTTAGAAGATAATCCTGAAAATAAACCGTATATTTACCAATATCATGTAAGTAACCCATCCAATAACTAATTTCCCTAATTGTATCATTTGGGGCAGCGGGAAAGTTAAGGTTTGGGGGTACTGCTTCCCGCATTGCTACAGACACATTAGCCAAATGCTCAGACAGCAACTGTCGACAACCGTTATAATGAGCAAAATATTCCTTTCTAATCATGCCTACTCCATCCAGGTAATATATGTTCCATCCTCCAGCAATACCGCCGAGGAAACACTTGCCGTCACAGGAGAGCCAGTCAGGTTAATAAGCATATCAGCTTTTCCCCTTTCAGTAGCCAGACGGTCCCGGTCAAATTCCAAGGGAACTTCTTCCCGGATTAAGCGGTATGGTCCCGGAGATTCGCCAATTTCCACTCTTACCAGTTTGTGTAAAGGAATTACTGTCAAAATAGGTACAGGAGAAACAGGGGTAATTTCTTTCCCCATAATTATCCCCTCATATACTATCCATCCTAGATGCATGGCGGTTCCGAGAGCTAGGGAGATGCCCTTGCTGCAATAACCTTGCCCGTCAATGTTTAAGAGGTGTTCCAGTTCTTCCATGATACTTGTATCATTATGAGAAAACCAAATCCGGTAGTCAATAAAACCTCTGCGGATATCCTGGGGAATAACAAGTTCTGTAGGCGTCTGACTGTGATACTCCTGAGAACCGTTGAGGTCATTGGGACTTTTAATCATCAAGAGGTTCATTTTTTGCATCTGCTTTTTGAGCCGCGATCCAATGGTCAGAGCAATCCGGCAATGATCCAGGGAAAAGAAATCATAATAACTGTCCCTTGGGTATCCGAGCAACCCTGCTACTATTCCAATTACTGTAGTCCTAGGGGGAATCGTATAGGTCAAGGCAGACGAATTGGAGTAATAGCGCCGGAAATGGGCCATTTTCCCCTGCAGGCGGAAAGTGAGGATTTTCATTTCTTATGCTCCTAATCTTTTTCTACTACGGGAATAGGTTCCCAAAGGTCGATTGTTTCGTCAAAAACGGGTAAGTTCTGCAGGGGAGAAAGATCGGACAATGGATTCAGCCAGCCGATAACTTTTTCAACGTATTTTTTGTTCTTCATGTCTTCGATAGCACGTGCTAGAGTTTTAAAATCAACCGTCAAGTCCTGCAAACTCCGAATGGGCTTGTCCTCCCGCCAGGTAACATTACAAAAGCGTCTCAGATCTCCAAGATATCCGTCAAAGTCCTTTTTGTGTTGCACTTCAATATAAAACAAGGGGGTTTGTCCCTGTTTGCTGTCAGTCTGGTTAATCATCATGCCCTGAACCATAGCTTTTCTAAAAATCTCTCTGTCCCATTCTTTCATCCCGGTAAGAATTGCAGCATATTTGTTTATCGTACCATAATGGGCAATCAGGCCGTAATGAATTTTGTGCTTCTTACCAAAAGTTGAATTGCCCTCGTTCATAATGCTGGTAATGGTATTGGATTTAACTAGTTCCACTGGATGAAGTGAATATCCCCAGGTGATTTGCACCGGACCGGTATAAGTTCTGGAAACACCTTCAACCGCCATAGCGCTGCCGAACAGGCGAATATCAATTAAAGAGTTTTTGATGATTTCCGTTAAAAAAAGATTGTTGAAGTCAATAAATTCTTTGGTCTTCTTGGCTTTTGGATCTTTTAATATAAAGAAATATTTATCGCAATAGCCTCCGCATTTACTGTATTGTTTCAATTTATCTTCATTAAATATCTTTTTTAATTTATTTTCATCGGTTGCTTGTTCCCATTTTTTCTTAAGATCTGATGTTTCTTTAAATAATTGTTCAATCTTAATTTTATTTGTTAACCATTTCTCAATAATTACTTCGAACATCCGGTCCATCGGAATTTTATTGTCGTCGAAGGTATCGACAAAAATCGCATATCCTTTGCGTTTAAGAATATCCCTGCAGTCCCGCTTGCGCCTGGCATCGCTTACCAGCGTAGTGGCCGTTTCATAGTCCATCCGCGGCCGGTTCTCTTGATCAGGATCTCCGTTCGGATTGGTCATTACCGCCTCAAACCCGAATAAAAAATCACTGTTTTGAAGTATAACGTTTTTCACTTTTAAACCTCCTCAGTTTGGTTTTCAAGATCCTGTATATCATCATTCATTTCGCCGGGTCTGGAATCCGCTGCTGCCTTAATCAGATAAGCGTAACCGGACATGATGTAAAAAACATTTTCCTGTTCATTTAAAGGCCAAGCTTTTTCCAGCGAACCAAAGTAATAATGAAATCTTTCAACGTATTGCCCTATATATAAAGGTATCCCTTCATAATAATGCCTGATCAAATCCAACACATCTTCATAAAGGCGCAAGATATCCCGCCTGCTCATTCCCTGGTAGTTAACTTTATTTAGAACAGGCTTGGTTTTATGGCCTTTTCCTGCTTGCTTCAAGGCTACCCGGTTAACAAGTGCACCGAGGTAAAAGAGCGCCCGGGCTTCTTTTGAAAAGCCTTGCTGTTCTAAGAAATCTTCCATTGTTTCAACTGACGATTGCTTTTTTTGATCATCCGCCATGTTTACCCTCCTTTTATTTATTAAAATTGGCCTTTCCAGGAGTTCAAGTTGCCCTAATACGCGAAAGAGCACCAGATAAGACATGATCAAATTTTTAATAAAAAAGTCCTCTTTGCCTTCCCGGTAATAACTTAGGTTTAAATTCTCGTAGTTATCCAGTTTTTGCTTCGACAACTGTCTCAAGCCTTTATCAAGGGCCTCCACCGCGTAGCCAATGAGAGTTTTTGAATAGACCATTTCACCTGATAAAAGACTCCTATAAAATGAAAGCACTCTCTGCACATTTACCTGACCTTTATCTGTCTTGCGCACCGGAATCAGATGATAAACGCTACCAAGTGACATAGGTTGGGCATGGGGGTATAATGCAGTTACTCCTTCTGCAAATAGTCGCATCACCAGTTGAAACCTCAACAGAGGAATATCTTCAATAATTTGTAGAACCGATACAGAATTTCCGTCAGTACGGTATATAATTATGTTGAGCGCATAAAGCCCATCTACCTCGATAGCTTCTGCTTCAACGAAATCAATCCACTGCACAGCGTCCCGGATATTAAATGCAAGGTCCGTAACATACTTAAGCTTTTCGATATAATTATAGGAAAGAGGCTTAAGAATCCCTTCGGGAAGAATAAAAGCGTTTTCCCCGGCTATCCTGGTGCGAAATTTCTTTTCAATAACTGCTTCCCCTGCTCTAAGTTTCTGATAACAACCATTACAAACTGCGTATGTTCTGTCGAAACCGCTTTTTTCAATTTTGCTGGCGTAATTGATCGTTGTTGTGGTGAATATTTTATTTACCCCGGTCCGGCTAAAAGAAGCGCTATAACCACTTTTCACGTCAAGTCCACGTCTCCTGCAAATAGAACAAACAAACCCCTTATTACTGTTTTGCTTAATATCAATATTTTCCATATGGTTGACCTTTTCAATCAATTTCAAATAATCGGGATGACAGGAGAGTATTATTGGCTCCTCAAGACACGACAAAGCGGGGATAACTAATACAAACCTGGTTTTTTTGCAAGTGACACCAAGGGCACAGCGAACCAATTCTTCAAAAGATAATTTGTCTCCACCTACCATAACTTTTTTCTTTTCCTCAATTCGGATCAGTGTGTTGTTTAAACCAGGGAGAGACAATTTCTGAAGATTTACAGTTCCCTCACCTTTTCTTTTTGTAAGTGTTACTAGTCCTGCAGTTTCCATCTGCTGCAATTTCCTGCGCAGGTCGGAATTTTCCATGTCATATTTATCTAGCATAAGAGCAAGATCATTCCAAACCGTGGTCAGAAGGTAAAATAGAGAACCCACTTCCCGAACAAGATAGTATTGTGATTCAGCAGCTTTGTTATTTCCAAAATAATAAAAATCTTTCGGGGTATCAGGTCTAAATGGTCTCGGGTCACGAAATAATATTTCCCCTTTGGTTAAGTCGAAAATTAAAAACACGAAAAATGCTTTATCATCATCTTTCAATTTTGGCTGCGGGCTGAGTTTTTCCTTAACCAGTGAGTGTAGGGAATTTCCTTGTCCTTTCTCCTGAGAACCAGCCAGCGCCGTAATTTGCGGTAGATTCACTTAATTCACCACACTTAAACTCATTTTTATCCATATCTTACTTTGTAACTAACCAGATTTTACCAAACAATTGAAGCGCCGAACTTGATGAACAAACATAAACATTCCTTATAAATAGACTCTTAATTAAGGTAACAGATTTTTAAAACGAGAACACAATCAACATATGCTTTTCAGCAGTACGGCTAACATATTTTGGGTAAGCCAGGGTTATTTCAGAAGCTAGACTTATGTTTCTTATGCAGATATGAAAAATTCCTGATTTTCTGATGAATAAATAATAAATTCAAATTCTTTTCGAGCCAGCCTCTTTTTTGCAAACCGGAGTGCTGCCTGCAATTGACGGTAAAATTACTTGGGTAATATCTTCCTCTTCACCATCTTCTCCACACAACCGTATCCCTGGCTCCCCTTCCCACCCAGACCGGCGGCTAAGGCCATCTGCAGCAGTTCCCGGGGCCCTTGTAGTTCCAAGCGGCAAGTGTAACCCTTTATTACGGTGCCTTTATAATTTGTCACGTTCAAGCGGGGCCTGTTCAGGGCGCGAACCCGGATCTTACCCTCCGGCGCTTTTATACCATGAAAGGCTTCGTACTTTTTGACAAGGTTTTCTGTAATCAGTTTGTCGAACTCCTTTTCCCCGGGTTGATAATAGCAAGTATATTTTCCTCCTTCCGGCCGCAAGAGAGTGCTGTAGACAACCACAGGGGATAGTGTGCGCACAGTCAAAACCTCGCCATCCACCTTCTGATCTTCAAAACTCACTTCATCTATATGAAAAATTGATTTACCAATGCGGAGGGAGTTCCTAATAAGCAAGTTATTGATTAATGACAGAAAGAAATCAGTGACTGGGGAAGTGACAGTCAAGGTTGCTCCTTCCGGGAAGAATATTGTTCCTGCCATCTCATCCAGGACGTATTTACCCAATAGACGAGAAAAGGAAAACAATTTTAGGTTGCGGCTGCCGACTGGAAAGCCCCCGTCGTGGAAACAGAGACCTTTATCCGCTGGCAAAGCGGCGTATATGGCTGACTGGATTAAGTAATTGTAGTGAATGGGTACGGCAGGCGAAGATGATTCCATCCTCATCTTAATGTACACGTGCAAAACAGTGTCCCCCTGGTAAGTAGATTTTCATACCTATAATATCAATAACACCTGGTCAACAAGCTGACATTATACATTCCTGGCAGGCACAAATTTTTTCAAACATTTTATTCTCATTTATTAGTTAAATCTTAAGTATATAAATTAAATCTCAAAATCTTATATTTTTCAACATGTTCTACAATAAACACCATATACTGACACGATTTTATTTTAACGAGCGAAACTGGCTACGTTATGGTTATAATGGAAACGTTATAAGCAATGCCGAATATAAATTGACAATAATTCATAACAATTCTTTAATTCTGTCTTACTAAAACGAGGGGAAGCTTAAATGAAAGTAGCAGCAGTCTTAGCACAACGACCTCGAAAGCGAAGTAGACGAAATATTTCATTATGCCCCCTGGTTTTTCATATTTGACAAGGAAATAGGGTGAATGCAATAAGTAAATAATGAGGACATTTATACCCTGGGTTATAATGATGCCGATACCCGGGCAACGGAAAAGTCAGCGCCTATGAAGTTGAATCAGCAATTATGGGAAACTGCGACCCTGTGGCCTTTTAAACATTTAGACATCCATACTGCTGAAGCGGCACCAGCAGAAGGATGATAATCTCCATTATCAAGGCAGTAATAAAGTAAAAAAAATTTTTGTTTTTCAAGGTAAGGCGCGGGAAATATTAGAAAAGTCAAAAGGGAGAGCTTGAAGGGACAATCGGAGAAAATGTTGTTGAGTAGTGGAATACTCAAAGCTACTAACAATTTTTCAGTAAAAAAGCCCTCCCTAGGACTTAAGTAGTCAGAACACCTGATTCCAGAGAGGGCATTGGGGGCACTGCGCCGGGGTCATCGTAATAAGGCAATAAAACAATAAACAAATGCCATACTATAAAAATTTTTTACTGGTCTTTTCGCCGTTATATGAAAAAAGAACCTTCCTGTTGTCCAGCACGGTCTCCAGGTGAACAGGTTTTCCCCAAAGGTTAAAGACGTAGGGGAGGGTCCTTTCCAGATAGTAGACATCCAGTTCCTTCCCCTCGTAGCAGTGTTTCAAGTACAGCTCGGAGCGCCGGTTGAAGTCACCGTCCTCAACCACTATGTGGGGATAACCGCAGTTGGTCAGGTTGCTGACCAGTCCGTCGCGTACTTTTTCCCACTCCTTATCAGTGATTTTCCAGTCATAGCCGACCTTTTTATATAGATAAAGGTCCAGTTCTTCTACAAGCTCCTTGGTCAGGTAATTGCGCAGGAAGGAAACGTCGTTTTCGGTTGCCCTGACTTCGAATATCTTTTCTCTCCCTTCCCCTCCCCTGCGGCCGTATTCTCTCTTTTCCTCCTGGCTGGGGTTTTCCCACCGCTTCTCAATGTCCTCAAAGATCTTTAAGCCCAGGGTGTATGGATTGAGCCGGAAGCGCGAGGTCTGAATAATTCCCGAATGCATTTTAGCAAATTCCACTGTTTCCGCCTCATCCAGGTCTATTTCCCGCATGATCCTCAAGTGCCAGTAAGTTGCCCAGCCCTCGTTCATAATTTTGGTTTCCATCTGGGGCCAGAAATAAAGCATTTCCTGCCGGATGACGGACATGATGTCCTGTTGCCAGTCCTCCAGTTCCCTGCTGTGATGAAGTATGAAAAGCATAATGTCCTTTTCGGGTTTTTGAGGAAATTTTCTGTTTGTGGAACACGTGCATTCACTTTTTTCCTCATCAAGGGACCAGAGGTCGTCGTAGGGGGTCTCAGGGCGCTTGCACGTGCATTCCTGCTTATTTTTCTGCTCTTCCCTTCGTCCTTCCTTTATCATTAAGCGCGGCTCAACATGCTCCTGAATTGAAATGGCCGCATCGATGAACTTTTCCACCCTGTCCCGCCCGTACTTGAACTCATAACTGCGGAACCTTTCCGCGGCGGCAGCCATGGATTCCAGCATATCCCTGGACGTGTTCTTAAAATAAGCGTTATTTTTGAAAAAATCACAGTGGGCCAGAACGTGGGCCATGATCAGCTTGTTCTGAATCAGGCTGTTCCCTTCCAGCAGGAATGCATAGCACGGGTTGGAGTTAATTACCATTTCATAAATGCGTCCCAGGTTGTAGTCGTACTGGGTCTTCATCTTATGATAGGCTTTTCCAAAGGTCCAGTGGGTGAAACGGGTGGGCATTCCGTAAGCCCCGAAGGTATAAAGGATATCGGCAGGGCAGATTTCAAAGTAAGTATCGTAAAAGTCCAAACCGAACTCCTTCGCTTTGGCTGTAATTTTTTCCAGCGCCTGTTCCAGCTGTCTTATTTCATCCTGCGGGTTCACCGGACTTCCCTCCTTAGAACTACAATATGCCGGGGAGGCAGTTAGATTTCCTGAAGCAGCGGATATGATAAAGCTGCCCCCGGCCGCCTGGAGTAGCCAGGTTGGCAATAATCAATAATAAAGAACAGGCACTCAAACGAGTGCCGTCGCCCTCTCCGGTCATCTCTTTGGTTCCCTCTCCGGTTAAGTTTTCAAAAGCTAAAGTCAAAGAATCAACCAAACTAACGTATCGCGGCAGGAGATTTTGTTTAATGCAGGTTTAAAGCCCGGTTTAAAGCTAGTTAAAGCCAGTTTAAGTCCAATTCTTAACCCGGGCTAAATCTCCAGCGGTGCTTTTCCCGGCACTTTGCAACACCCGGCGGTAGGCTGTGCATCTGTTGCACCTTATTTAACCTGTCTAGTTTGCTCTTTTCTGGTCCGGGGTCTGGGCGAAGAACTTTTTCAGGGCCGGGTAGACACCGCTTTTGTCTCTGATGGATACGCAGGTAAACCTCGGGTTGTGGATACGTTTGTAAGCCGTGCGCAGGGTGCTGGTATAATAATAGGGACCCTCAATTTCTCCGTACCCCACCATATTGCACACCTGGAGCAATTTGTTGATCAGCTTGATGCAGTTTTCATTGTCCGAGACCAGGTTATCCCCATCGGAAAAGTGAAAGGCATAGATATTGTAGTCCTGGGGACTGTAGCGCTTTTCGATGATCTCCAGGGCCAGTTTATAAACTGAGGAGCAGCGTGTTCCCCCGCTGGCGCCCTTGGTAAAGAATTCTTCTTCGGTAGTCTCCTTGGCCTCGGTGTGGTGGGCCAGAAAAACAATTTGCACGTTATTGTATTTTGTGCGTAAAAAGCGGACCATCCAGAAAAAGAAACTCCGGGCTATATACTTTTCAAAGGGGCCCATGGAACCGGAGGTATCCATCATGGCCAGGACTACGGCATTGGATTCGTGCTTGAAGGTTAAATCCCATGTTTTATAACGCAGGTCTTCGGGCGTGATCTCCTTAAAACCGGGCTTCCCCTTCAAGGCGTTGCGCTTGATGGCCTCCATTATCGTGCGCTTGCGGTCGATGTTGCCGGTAATTCCTTTTTTCCTGATATCCTTGAATTCTACAGATTCTGAGGCCAGTTCCGGTTTCTTTTTCTGTTCCAGGTTCGGCAGTCCCAGGTCTTCAAAGATCATTTCGGCCAGCTCATCTACAGTTATATCAGTCTCGTAGTAATCAATGCCGGGCTCATCCCCGGCGCCCTTCCCTTTACTCTGGCCACGTTGAGGCTCCGAGTAAATGACGTCTCCCGGCTTGCTTTTACCATCGCCCTGTCCCCCGTGCTTCTGTTTGCCGGAATCAAAGCGGAAGTGAAATTCATCCAGGGTCCTGATGGGGACCTTGACTACCTTCCGGCCGTCGTGCATGATGATGCTTTCTTCGCTGACGATATCGGCGAGGTTCTTCTTTATGGCCTCCCGCACCTTCTCCTGGTGCCGCTGACGGTCGATCTCACCTTTGCGGTGAAGTGACCAGTCCTCTCTGGTGATGATAAAATTCATCCCGACATGGTTTTGCCTCCTAACGGTTCAGCAGGCTGCCGACATATTTGAGGAGTTCGTTGGCGCAGATGGGGCAGTAACCGTGCTCTTCAATAAGCCTGGCGCTTACTTCGTTAATCCGCTTCAACTGCTCGGCATCGGGGGTTTTGGTAGAGGTCGTGATCTTGACCACGTCCTTCAGGTCGGCAAACAGTTTTTTCTCGATGGCCTCCCGCAGGCGCTCGTGGGAATTGTAATCAAACTTCTTGTTTTTGCGGGCGTAAGTGGAAAGCCGGATCAGAATTTCTTCCCGGAAGGCTTTTTTGGCGTTCTCGGAAACGCCGATTTGCTCTTCAATGGAGCGCATCAGCTTTTCGTCCGGGTCCAGTTCTTCGTCCGTAATGGGGTCCTTCAGCTTGACGCCGTTGCAGTAAGCCTCCACGTTATCCAGGTAGTTGTCAAACAAAATCTTGGCGGACTCTTCATAGGAGTAGACAAAGGCCTTCTGGATTTCCTTTTTGGCCATTTCATCATATTCCTTGCGGGCGATTGAGATGAAATTGAGCAGGCGGTCCCGCTCCTCCTTGGTAATGGAGGGGTGCTGGTCCAGGCCTTCCTTCAAGGCCCGCAGGACGTCCAGGGCATTGATGCAGCGGGTTGAAGTGCGGATCAGCGCTGATGAAAGCCGGTTAATGACGTAACGGGGGTCCACGCCGCTCATGCCTTCATCAACGGCTTCCTGCTGGAGCTCATAAAGGTCCTTTTGTTTAAATCCCTCCACGTCCTCCCCGTCGTAGAGCTTCATCTTCTTCACCAGGTCCATGCCCTGCTTCTTTGATTCCTTGAGGCGCGTTAGCACGGAAAAAATACTGGCCACCCGCAGGGCGTGGGGCGCGATGTGAATGTCCCGGAGGTCGCTCTGACGGATCAATTTTTCATAAATCTTCACTTCTTCGGAAACCTTCAGGTTATACGGGATTTTCAGCACAATGATCCGGGACTGGAGGGCCTCGTTCTTTTTGTTGCTGATGAAAGCCTTATACTCATTTTCATTTGTGTGGGCTACAATCATTTCATCAGCGTAAATCAGGGCGAAGCGGCCGGCTTTAAAATTCCCTTCCTGGGAAAGGCTGAGCAAATTCCACAGGAATTTTTCGTCACATTTCAACATTTCCTGGAATTCCATTAAACCCCTGTTCGCTATATTGAGTTCACCGTCAAAACGGTAGGCCCGGGGATCTGATTCAGAGCCGTACTCGGCGATCGTGGAAAAGTCGACACTCCCGGTTAAGTCTGCGATATCCTGGGACTTCGGGTCGGAAGGCGTAAAGGTTCCGATCCCTATCCGGTTATCCTCCGACAGGAATATTCGCTCCACAGGTACTTTCTCAATTCTCCCCCTGTATTCTGTTTCCACCATCATCCGGCAAGAAGGACAAAGCTCCCCTTCAATGTAAACGTTGTACTCCTTTTCAAATTCCAGCCTCAACTCCCTGGGAATCAGGTGCAGGGGTTCCTCATGCATGGGGCACCCCTTAATACCGTATAGGGCCCCCTCCTCCGTCCGGCTGTATTTCTCCAGACCCCTTTTCAACATGGCCACCAGCGTGGACTTCCCGCCGCTAACAGGACCCATTAAAAGCAGGATCCGTTTGCGGACATCCAGCCTGCGGGCGGCGGGGTGAAAGTACTCCTCTACCAGTTTTTCCAGGGTTTTATCCAGGCCGAAGAGCTCACTGGAAAAGAATTTGTAGTGTTTCACCCCATCTTTCTCTTCTATTCCGGCAGCCTTGATCATGTTGTAGATTCTGGAATGGGCCAGTTGAGAAATGTAAGGCTTTTTTTTGACAAGCTCAAGATAGTCCAGGAAAGTACCTTCCCAGGCCATCTGTTTTTCCAAGGAGCGGTATTCTTCCAAACGTTTCAGGAAGTCCATTTATTAATCACTCCTTTAACTAGCTAGGGCCGGTTCGCTTTAAAGCTTGTATTCTAAGGTTTATGGTTTACAGTATGAATATTACATTATATGCACCGGTGCAAAAAAAAGAATGGCAGCGCCGGGCTTTAATAGTAACAATTAGCATATTTTGTCTGTTTTACTGGCTTACTTGACCAACTCAATACCACTGGCCGGGGAACAGGTCCCTTGTTTTTCAAAGCTGCCACCCGGAGTAAATATTTAAACTAAACTATGCGGGCAAAAGAAAAAAGGCCACTGTATTTTATGGCCTATCGTCCATTAGATGGGGAAATTTTATTTAGGAAGGATACCGGCTGGAAGTTGCGGGTTCTTGTCAAATAAAAAGAGCTGGAATTAAACCCAGCTCTGGCTAATAGCGGTAGTGGTAGACTATATTTATAACTGCATGTCAAAAAGACACAACAGGTCCTGTCTATACCTGGAAAAACGACGATAACCTCTAACCTTTAACTCTCTGCCCGGTTGCTAAAATTTAGCTGGGCAGCCCTGCAATGATGTAATCTTTATCGTCTTCCACAAGGTCTTTTATTTCTTCTTCGGTCACAAAACGGTAGCAGACCTCTTCACCTTCCGTCCAGGTTACAATGTACTGCATAAATCAATACCTCCTGTTTCTTGTATACAGGATTCTTTATTTATACATCATTGTAAACAAGGACGACTGAAATGGAAATGGAAATAAAAGACCTAAAAAAAATTAATATTAACAAAAAAGTATACATACAGAATTTTCTTCGAGCTACCGCCCGGCAAGTCCCATGCGCCTGAGCATTACTTCGCAGGCACGGTTCTCAAAGCTGTCGTCTAATGGTTTTAGTTCTTTTTTGATGCCGTGCCTTTCCAGACAAAGGCCAATCAGGTGGTCGGTCAACCTGGTGTTTTTGGGCAGCAGCGGGCCGTGCAGGTAGGTGCCGAAGACATTTTTATACCTGACCCCTTCCAGCCCGTCGCGGCCGTTGTTGCCGTTGCCGGCAAGGACTTTCCCCAGGGGCCTGTTATCCCCCAAAAAGGTCAGGCCCGAGTGGTTTTCAAAGCCCACCACCTTGAAAGGTTTGCCGTTTAAGTCCACCTCCACAGCCA
The DNA here is from genome assembly GCA_001512635.1 of Pelotomaculum sp. DTU098. GTDB lineage: Bacteria > Bacillota > Desulfotomaculia > Desulfotomaculales > Pelotomaculaceae > DTU098. Next base: position 21,263 of record LFSA01000044.1, read on the forward strand.
CGTTTCCAACCAGGCGTTTTTCGCCGGCCTTCGTATAAAAGTCCAGGATACCTAAACCCGGGATGGTTTCACCATTACGGCTCAAGAAATAAGAGCCAAGCAGCTGGTAGCCGCCGCAAATCGCCAGGACAACCAGTCCATCCTCAATGGCAGCCGCCATTTCATCCCTGTGCTTTATCAAATCCGCTGAAACAAGTGCTTGCTCCCTGTCTGAACCGCCACCTAAAAAAACAAAATCAAATTTTTGGAAATCAACCTTTTCCCCCAGGTTTATAGAATCCACCTGAACAGGGAGATCCCTCCACTTGCAGCGCTGCTGGAAAGCTATGATGTTACCCCGGTCACCGTATAGATTGAGCAAATCCGGGTAAAGGTGACAGACACGGATCACCTGGCGGCGCCTCCCTCCACGGTAATTGATTTGATAGCTTTTTGAACGGTCCAGAGGGCGGTATAGGACGAGAAAAGGTAAGCCGCTCCAGCGCCGCCGCTGAGGGTATTTTTGATGGCCTGAGTTATGTTATCATCGATGGTTACTTTCTCAACCGGTATACCGGCATATTTTAAACGAACAGCCATTTCCTCCCCCCTGAGCCCGGAGCAAATAAAGCGGTTATACAGCCTGTGGTCTTTGCCCAGCATTTCGAAATCCACATCCCAGAGCCAGGATACATCCCTGCCGTCAGCAACATTATCGTTGAGGGCAATAAAGACATCCTTGCTGCCCCTGTCAGCCTGCAGGGTAGCCAGACCCTCGTTAAACCCGGCGGGGTTTTTCACCAGGTTCAGGTAAACCGGCTTCCCCTTGTAATTTAACACTTCCATCCGGCCGGCTACAGGCCGGTAACGGTTCAGGCTGTCCAGCATCCCTTGCGCGTCGAGGCCCAGCTGCAGCCCGGTGGTAAAAGCCGCCATGGCGTTGTAAAGATTATATAAACCCTGGACCGGAACCGCCAGTTCTGCTTCCTGGCCGTTAAAAACCAGGCGGCAGCGGGCCCGCCCGCCCTCAATTACCGGGTCGAAGGCCTCCACTTGCGGGTCAGGCCTGCTAAAACCACAGCCCGGGCAGTGGTACCTACCCGGCTGGCTGTTGTGGAAAAACTCGTATGTAAGAATATTGCCGCAGAAGGGACAGAGCTTGCCTTCCCTGGTCTGGAAGCTGGTCCGCGGGGTTTGCTCGTTCGGGTCCATGCCGTAGAATACTGTGGGAAAGCTGGTGCTCCTTTGAAACTGGGCTACCAGGGGGTCATCCGCATTCAGGATCAGGGTCATTTGTTTTTGCTGGACTAGCGCCTCCCGGATAATACCGGTAATTCTATCCAGCTCCTCGTAACGGTCCAACTGGTCTCTGGAAAAATTAGTCAAGATCAATACCCCTGGCTTTACTTCCTTCAAAACCCGGGGAAGCGAAGCCTCATCCACTTCCAGAACCGCATAATCACAGCTTATCTTTCCCCGGATTCCGGCATCCCTGATAAAGCTGGTGGTGACACCCGTAATCAGGTTGGCCCCCTCCATGTTGGAAGACAATTTATAGCCGGCTTCCCTCAGTACCGTGGCGATCATATTGGTGGTGGTGGTTTTGCCGTTTGTCCCGCTGACCACAAGGATGCCCCTGCCAACTTGGGCAGCAAGGTCCTGCAGGGTGCCGGGGTAAATCCTGCGGGCAACCATGCCGGGTAGCGAAGAGCCCTTATTTCCATAGGTCCTGCTGGCCATTGCCGCGAGCTTTCCGGCTAAAATAGCAAGGGACAGCCTCAGATTCAACTGGAACACCATCCTTCAGGTAAAGATTCCGGTTCGCAAAGATGCCAATTTAAATACTAAAGGTGTTTTTCAAAAGCTGTTGATGTTTATATATAAATTATGTTTATAATAGCCGCAGTTTGTCTTGGCGGTGGTTACCATGTGTTATGGCCTTACCTTCTGGCCGGCAGGATCAGGTCCTGCGGTAATAGGATATGCCGTTACGATCTTCCCGGGTGACCTGCCCCCCGGCGACAAGGTAATCCAGGTAGGCTAAAATTTCCGAGATACCAAGAAAAACCTGAAATCCTTTGATTTTCGGGTAAAAGTAGCGCATCACCTGGTAGGCATTCCAGCAGTTCTCCTCCAGGATTCTTAAAACCGCCTCCAGACGCCGTTCGTGATGCCTGATAGCCCTGGCAATGGCTTCCATGGTATTTTCTATATTTTGCCCATGCCCGGGCCAGATTAGCCGTAAATCAAGGGTTTTCAGCAGCCTCAGGCCCTCTAAGTACTGGGTTAAGACAGGCAGCCTCCGGCTGGTATCAGTGGGGTCCACTTCCATAACCGGGTTTGGGGTAATCTCTTTGAGCAGAAAGTCACCTGAAAAAAAGTTACCCTGTTCACAGTCATGGAGACAGATGTGGCCGGGTGCATGGCCGGGCATGTGCAGAAGGCGCAGGGAGCCTCCCTCAAAGCCGAGCACTTCCCCGCCCTGCACCTCCTCCACCCGACCGTTTAATACCGGCATCTCCAGGGGATCGGAATCCTCGAGAATCTCCTCCAGGACCTCCCCGGGCAGGCCGGACTGTCTCAAAAAGGGGAGCCTTTCCCCGTAATAATCATAGCCCGGCACCAGCTTCCGGCGCTCCAGCCGGTGTACGTATACAGGCGCACACGCTTTATCGCTGAGCCACCGGGCCAGGCCACAGTGGTCAGAATGGCTGTGGGTGAGCACAATCCTGGCCAGATCTGCCGGAGCCACACCCAGGGCAGCCAGGCCTTCCAGGAGTGCTTCCCTGGCCATAGGGTAGTCAGGACCCGGATCAACCAGGGTATAAGGCTCATTTTTAATTAAGTAACTGTTGACGGGTCCTGACTGGTAAGGTGTGGGTATTTTAATTTTATAAATGTTCAGCATGGCTTAAAACTTGATCCTGAAGTCTGAAAACTCGCCGGAATCGGCCGGTAATTCTTCCCAATCCACCTGAACTTCCGTCACTTCTGCAAGGGGAGGCCCCTGGTGACACCATTCCACGAGTTTTTCCACGCTTTCCCTCTCCCCCTCAAAGACAGCTTCAACAGCTCTGTCCGGCCTGTTCCTTACCCAGCCCTTCACGCCAAGGGCAAGGGCCTGTTCCCGCGTTTCCGAGCGGAAGTAAACCCCCTGGACCCTTCCCTTAACGACTACTGAAGCCCTGACAATAGACATCCGGCAATTCCCCCCATCTAAAATAGATACCTGTCTTTAATTCCAATTATACCAATTATACCAAAAACAGCTCATATGCTATTTTAGATAGTCCTATAGTCCCGGCAATTTTGTATTTCTACAGATTTAATTTAGCTATTATGTTCCAAGTCATTCCCCAATAACCTTAACATACCTTATAAGTAAAAACAAACAGTAAAAATCAAAGTGTGGGATTGGCCTTGAGAAAACCCCCCGCCCTTCTTCCAGGTTCGACAATCGGCATTATAGCCCCGGCAGGCCCTGTTGCAGGCCCCTCCTGTATTGAGGATGGGATCCGCGTCCTGGAAGGGCTCGGCTTCAGGGTTGTCCTGGGAAAGCACGCCCTGAACAAAAACAAGTACCTTGCCGGCTCTGACCCGGAGCGGGCTGCGGATATCAGCGCCATGTTCCTTGACCCGCGGGTTGACGGGGTGGTTTGCCTGCGCGGCGGCTACGGCAGCATGCGGCTCCTGCACCGGATCGACTACCGCATCATCCGGAGAAGTCCCAAAGTCCTGGTGGGCTACAGCGACATTACCGCCCTGCAGCTGGCCATCTGGAAAAAGGCCGGGCTGGTTACCTTTTCGGGTCCCATGCTGGCCCCCGACTTTGCTTGCGCCGGGAACGGCCATATGCTCAAACAGTTTTACAGGGCCTTGACCAATCCCCGTCCCCTGGGGGTGATTCCCCTGGCGCCGGGAGACAGGGGTGTAGTGATTAAGCCCGGCCGGGCCCGGGGGCGCCTGCTGGGGGGCAATCTCTCCCTGGTCACGGCAACGCTGGGCACCCCATATGAAATCAACACCCGTGGCGCAATCCTCTTCCTGGAGGAGGTTAACGAGGAGCCCTACCGGATCGACCGCATGCTCAGGCAGCTGTGGCTGGCAGGAAAACTCCAGGCCGCAGCCGGCATCGTTTTTGGAAAATTTGCCGGCTGTGAGGCGGTGGACGGCGAGGAGTCCTTCACCCTCCTGGAAGTGCTCAGGGAAAGCCTGGAGGGAATCAAAGTACCATGCTTTTACGGCCTCGGGGTGGGGCATATTACCTTGAAAGCAACCCTTCCCCTGGGGGTTATGGCCGAAATGGATGCGGGAAACTGCCTTCTTAATATTATTGAATCCGCTACGATCCAATAAAATGTTCTAATAAATAATTGTTGAAAGTATGAGTAAAATTAATGTGGGTTTTCAGTATAGGGAGCAGTAAAAACAGGTAAAAAAAG
>LFSA01000043.1:0-251 GCA_001512635.1 Pelotomaculum sp. DTU098
TTGCCGCTCAACACGGCTGACCCGGTGCCGATTTCTGTGGCCTCGCCTGTTTCTACTACGGGCTCTACCACTACAGGCTCGGACTTATTAGTCTTGAAGCTCTTCACTTCACCGTAGCCGGTCCCCTTCGAGTTGACGGCGTAGGCTTTGTAGTAGTATGTGGTTTCTTCGTCTAAATCACCCAGGGTTGTGCTAAAGGAACCGCTAATATCTGTTGTCCCTACTTTTAGAATAGTGGTGGGATTATCTGT
>LFSA01000043.1:364-594 GCA_001512635.1 Pelotomaculum sp. DTU098
GTTGTCCCTACTTTTAGAATAGTGGTGGGATTATCTGTAGTCCCCCAGTAAAAACCGTATTCAGTGATCTCTCCGCCGCCGTTATTGGTGACGCTGCCGTTCAGTACGGCCTCTCCAGTGCCGACCTCCGTGGCGTCGCTTGTAACCACGGTAGGCAGTTCTATCGGGCAACCGCTCAAAACGGCCTGGCCAATTTGCGGCGTCAACGCAATATTTGTATTGTTGCTGTC
>LFSA01000107.1 GCA_001512635.1 Pelotomaculum sp. DTU098
CCCCTCGCCCTCTATCCCGGGCAGGTGCTCGTGTGGCACGCCGCGCCCTGACGCGCGGAACGCGTCGTCCACCGATCCCACCAGGAGAAACATCAACAAGAGGTACGACATGAAGACACTGATCCAGACCGCCATCGCGTTTGGCGCGATGCTCATGACGCTGACTGCGACCCACGCCGAGAACCTGTTCTGGGCGAACACGGGGACGGACTTCAACGCGGCCGGCAGCTTCACCAACGCCACCGGGGCAAACCAGGCGCCGACCAGCTCCGACTACGTCTACTTCCCGTCGGTCGCCGTGCAGCAGCCGGTGCTGACGGCCGATCTGACGATCCAGGGATTCGCCTTCCGCAGAAATCCAACTGCCGAAGTCAATGTCGCCGAGCCGCCCGACTGCTGCGGCTTCGTCCTCTCCGCCGCCAACGGCGCGAAGCTCACCCTGACGTACAGCGGGAACAACTATCCCATCGTCTGCAGAACCCTGGGCACCAACGTCGTCGCGGCGCCGATCGTCTTCCACAACGCGAACAACGTCGACCGGAGAATAGGAGCCAACTACGGGCGTCTGGAGTTCAACGCGCCGATCAGCACGCTGGGAACGAACAACACGCTGTACCTCACCGGCAACTACGACACCGTCTTCGTTTTCAACGCCGACAACAGTAGTTTCAGTGGCAAGGCGAGCTTCAACCAGTGCCTGCACGCCTACATCCGCCATCCCCAGGCGTTTCTGGGCATGACATCACTCTCGTTCAATTCCTAGGGCGCCTCGGGCAGCAAGACCATACACCTCTACAACGAGACCGGCGCTCCGCTGAACTTCACGATGCCCAACGTCTACACCTACTCCCTCGACGGGCTCAGTTTCAACGGGTCTCCGTTCACGTTCAGCAACACGGTGTGGAACTGCGAGCTCCGCGACAACAAGTCGATGACCTTCAACACGCACACCACGTTCGGCAGCATAGTCAGCACCACGCGCACCGGCACCGGCCTCACGGTCGCCGGTACCAATGTGTTCGAGCTGCTCGGGGACTTCTGCTCCGCCACGATCCGCACCAATTTCCTGTACATGAACAACGGCGTCTACATGCCCCGCTCCGCCGGCGGCCTGACCAACGCCGCGACGTATCTGATCCGCATGGGATCGGGCCAGTACAACACGCCGCGGCTGGCGCTGTTCGCCGACTTTCCGGGGAGCATCCCCGTCGACGCCGTTCCCGGCGGCTTCGTCAACGACCAGTGGGCGACCGGCTACGCCGCCTACGGCGGAGACCGCACCGTCAACATCAACAACGGCGCCACCCTCGTCGCCAATCAGACCGTCCCCTCCGCAGGGACCTACTACTACATCAGCAAGGCCGGGAACATCATGAGCTTCGGCACGGACGAGTCGGACGGCACCGTGCTCTTCGCGAACCCCTTCGAGATCAACGGCGGCAAGCAGATCTTCGCCTTCGACTCCAAGGCCGATGTCGAAGTCAAGTTCCTCGGCGAGATCTCCCGGACCTCCACGACCGAAACCCACGTTTACCTCAACAAGACGGGCTGCACGGGCACCATCGAGTTGGCCGCGCAGAACACCTACGGCACCAACAGCACCGCCGGAGGCGTCTACACGCATCTGCGGGGCGGCCGGCTGATCGTCTCGGGCGGTATCGCGAACCATACGCTGGACGTCGGGCAGGGCTATTACCTCTACGACAAGACGCTCTACACAGGCTCGATCCTCGCCGGGACTGGCCTTGTCGCCTGCAACGTGAACATCTACAGCAACTCCTTCATCTGCGCGGGCTCGAATGACGCCGTGGGCGAGCTGAGCATCGGCCCGAGCAGCGCGTCCTTCCCCGGCTCGCTGAGCATCAAACGCGGCGGCGGGCTGAAGGTCGTGCTCGGCGCCTCGTCCGCCAACCGTCTCAAGCTGATGGGCGGCTTCGCATCCGACAAGAAGGCCGTCTACAAGAACGACGGGGCCGTCAACGTCGTCCTGGATCGCGCCGATCCACTCAACTGCCGCGGGCGCGTGGAGATCGTCGACTGGTCCTCGGCCCCGACCGGCACCTACACCGACAGCTTCGACGCGAGCCAGTTCGTCGTGACGTCGCCGGATCCGGACTTCGTCGAGGCCACCGTGGAGAAAATTGCGGGGGACGGCCTGTTTTTAAACTACCGTTTTGTCAACCGTTCCGCTACAATCATCACCGTCCGCTAGGCTGTTTCCACGCCGTCAAGCG
>LFSA01000042.1 GCA_001512635.1 Pelotomaculum sp. DTU098
GGCCTGGACATTCCGGTAGCGGCCGCGTTGATGCGGCAGCTGCGGGATGCCGGTCTTCCGGTGCGCACGGATATCCTAACCAGTAAGGAAGCGGAAGAGGAAATAGCAAGGGCAATGACAGGGAAACCGGGCGAAAGCTATGCGCCAGGCCACAGACCCCACAGCTAAGATCCCACGGTAAAATCCTGGGGCCTGCAAAGACCCCAACTATGACCAGCTTTAGCGCTGTTAAGCAGAAACGTCCCCCCTAAAATAGACATTTTTCATCCACCAGCTGGTGCCGCCTCAGTGTAATGATCGTATAGCTATAAAAGTCTAACTATAAAGGAACCATGACCATGCTGCCCTTAACTTACTGACTTTACATACTATCTTAGCTCGCTGCCCAGGCTCACTGCATGGAGCAGCGGCATCACTGCCCTGGCTCACTGTCAAGCTGCCGCCAGGCTGGCGCAAGCTCACCGTAAAGGAGTTATGACCATGCTGGTTCAGTATTTACCTGGCGACTCGCTGCTGCACCGGCTTGATCCCCGTACAAAGGTGGTGGCTGTCCTGTGTGCCGCCGTATCGGTGCTGGCGGCTGCCGACTGGCAGGGCCTCGGGCTGGCCGCTCTACCGGTCCTGGCCTCCGTAGCCCTGACCCGGCTGCCTGCCCGGGTTTTCCTGCATGGCCTGCGCGGGTTTTGGGTTTTGCTGGCCATCACCTTTTTAGTCCAGCTATTCACGATCCCCGGGGAAATGCTGCTGGAGCTGGGGCCGCTGGGTATTTCCCGGGAGGGGCTGGAGGCAGCTACGCTGATCTTCCTGCGCCTGTCCCTGTTGATCCTTGCAGCCTCCCTGCTCACCCTGACCACATCCCCGATCAGCCTTACCGCCGGGCTGGAGAGCATCCTCTCCCCCTTCAGGAGACTTGGCCTGCCGGCCCACGAACTGGCCATGATGATGACCATTGCCCTGCGCTTCATCCCCACCCTGCTCCAGGAAGCGCAGGTCCTGCTCAAGGCCCAGCGCTCCAGGGGGGCCCATTTTTCAGCCGGGAACCCGGCCCGCTGGGCCAAAGGCTTGCTCCCGCTTTTCGTGCCCCTCTTTGCAGGTGCCCTCAGGCGGGCGGAGGACCTGGCCACCGCCATGGAGGCCCGCTGCTACCGGGGTGGCGCCAACAGGACCCGGATCCGCAGCCTTCGCTTTAGCAGCCTTGACTACGCAGCGGTGGGAGTGGTCCTGGGAGTTCTGGCCGGGACAATGGTCCTGAGGTTCCTTTAAATGATCATTAGAATAGGTATATATAATTTAGGTATATATAATAAGGAAAAGATAAGGATAAGAGAGGCCAGAATGCGCAATATTAAGGTTACCATAGCTTACGACGGTACAAACTACTTTGGGTTCCAGGAACAGCGGGGGACACGCTATCAAACCATCCAGGGGGTCCTGGAGGACAGGCTCTCCCGCCTGGCCAAAAAAAAAATCCGCGTCATCGGTGCCGGGCGGACGGATTCCGGTGTACATGCCCGGGGCCAGGTGATTAACTTTGATCCGGGCGACTGGACCATTCCTGCCGAAAGGGTGGCCTACGCCCTGAACAGCCTTCTGCCGGAAGACATCGTGGCCCTGGAATCGGAGGAGGTGCCGCTGTCCTTTCACGCCCGCTTTTCAGCCCTGGCCAAAAGCTACCGCTACACCATTTATAACGGGAAACTAAAGGATCCTTTCCTGCGCCTGTACAGTTACCATATCCCCTTTCCGCTGGACGTCGAAGCAATGCAGGAGGGGGCCGTCTACCTGACAGGCAAGCATGATTTCAGCGCCTTCCGGGCCCTGGGGACGCCCATCAAAAGCACCGTGCGCACCCTCTACGAAGCCAGCGTAACCCGGCAGGGCGACCTGATTTACATCGACCTGCGGGGGGACGGTTTCCTTTACCATATGGCCCGCATGATTGCCGGGACGCTCATCCGCGTGGGCAAAGGCCGGATCCCGCCC
>LFSA01000071.1 GCA_001512635.1 Pelotomaculum sp. DTU098
TGTCCTTTTCTGAGACGGTTATAGTTATCTCTCTTTATCAAACAGTGCCTTGACACTATCTTACGCCGGTTGTTTCTGGCATGATTTGAGAAAAATGTGTATAATTATAGAAATGCCCTTCCCATAAATACTTTATATATTCTGTTGGTAGTGAGCAAAGCGGAGGTTTTATGAGAAAAATCAAGCTGGTTGCCGTTGACCTTGACGACACGCTGCTTTCCCGGGACCTCCAGATTACCGACCGGGTCAGGGAAGCCGTTGCGGCGGTACGTGCCGCCGGCGTTCATTTTACCATTTCCACCGGACGCATGTATCTATCGGCTGCCAGGTTTGCCCGGGAACTGGGCCTGGATGTCCCGCTGATTACCTACCAGGGCGCCCTGGTGAAGAACGCCTGCTCCGGCGAGGTCCTTTTGTACCGGCCGCTGCCCCTGGTTTACGCCCGGGAAATCATTGCCCGGGTCCACCAGCTGGGCTACCACCTCAACGGTTACCTGGAGGGCGACCGGCTGCTGGTTGAAAGGGATACCCCGGAGGGCCGTCGCTATGCCGCCTTTGCCGGGGTGGAAGCGGAGCTGGTGGGAGATTTTTTGGAATACCTGGACCGGGATCCCATCAAGGTGCTGGCCATTGCCGAGGAACACCGGCTGGATCGCCTTCGGGAGGAGTTGGTGCCCCTCTACAGGGGAAAGGTGCACGTTTCCAAATCCAAGCCGCATTTTCTGGAGTTTTCCCACCCCCGGGCCACCAAGGGGGAGGCCCTGGCCTACCTAGCTGGCCTCTACGGAATTAAAAGGGAAGAAACCATGGCCGTGGGGGACAGCTATAATGACCTGGAAATGCTGGACTATGCCGGGCTCGGCGTAGTGGTGGCCAACGCCCGGGAGGAAATCAAGCAAAGGGCGGACTACGTAACGGAAGCCTCCTATGGAGATAGCGTGGTGGAAGCCCTGGAAAAGTTTGTGCTGGGAGGTACAGTTGCCTGATCCGCCGCCCCGGCCTAAAAATTAAGCCCTGGCCGGAAGGGTTGCTGGGGTAGAATTTGACATTGCTTTCCAAAGGCTGGACCCCGGTCATTTTTATTGAACGGAGTACGATTCCCTTGAGCATAGGGAGGTTATTAGTGTGTCCGATTTCTGTGTAGCCGGCGTGGACCTGGGGGGGACCAAGATTTACACGGTCCTGGCGTCTTCCCGGGGCGAGGTGCTGGCTGAACGAAAAATTCCCACCGAAGCGGAAAAGGGCCTGCAGCACGTGATTGCCCGGATCCTGGAGAGCGTGGAGCAGGTTAAAAGGGATGCGCCGCCCTCCTTCCGGCTGAGGGCCCTGGCCCTGGGCGCCCCGGGCCCCCTGGACAGCTCCAGGGGGATCATTCATTTTGCCCCCAATTTAAACTGGCACAATGTTCCCATCCGGGCGATTCTGGAGGAGAAGACGGGGTTCCGCGTCCTGCTGGACAACGACGCCAACCTGGCCGCCCTGGGGGAGCACCTTTACGGAGCCGGCCGGGGCGCGGATAATATGGTCTTTATTACCATCAGCACCGGGGTCGGCGGCGGCCTGATCCTGGATGGAAAGCTTTACCGGGGGTCGGCGGGCGGCGCCGGGGAAATCGGCCACATGACCGTTTTGCCCGGCGGTCCCCGCTGCAGCTGCGGCAACCGGGGCTGTCTGGAGGCCCTGTCCTCCGGTACGGCCATTGCCAGGGCAGCCGGGAAACTGGTTGCCGGCGGCGGCGGCCAGGAGATCCTGGCTGCGGCGGGGGGAGACCCCGGAAAGATCAGCGCTGCTGTTGTGGCTGCGGCTGCTGCCCAGGGAGACCCCGGGGCAGTTTCCATCATTGCGGGGGCCGCCCGTTACCTGGGAATCGGCGTGGCCAACCTGGTCAACCTGCTGAACCCATCCCATGTGGTCCTGGGCGGTGGGGTCATGGCGGCAGGAGAACTGATCTGGGAGGGAGTGCGGCGGGAAGTCCGGGCCAGGTCCCTGGCGGCTGCCCGGCTGGGGCTGCGCCTGGTCCCGGCTGAGCTGGGCGGCCGGGCCGGTGCCATGGGCGCAGTGGCCCTGGCCCTGCAGGCGGTAAACCCGCAGGAATAAAAGGCCCCTGTTGAGATTATGCTAGTGGAAAGGGGAACAAGATGTTAGATTACGGTAAGAGCGAGTGGCGCACCCTGGAGTCCGGCCTGCAAAAGGAATGGCTGGCCACCAACGGCATCGGCGGCTATGCTTCCAGCACCCTGATCAACCTCAACAGCCGCAAATACCACGGCCTGCTGATAGCTGCCCATAACCCCCCGGGCCGGCGGGTACTGCACCTGGCCAAGCTGGACGAGCGCTTCCGGGCGGGCTCCTGCACCTTCAACCTGGCTGCCAACGAAAACCGGTCCGGTTTCAGGGAAACCGGCTTCATCCACCTCCAGCGGGTCCAGGTGGAGCCCTTTCCAACCTTTACATACAGCTTCAAAGACATATCCCTGGACAAGACCGTTTTCATGGTCTACGGCGAAAACAGCACAGTGATCCTCTACCGGGTCTATAACGGCGCTGACCCTGCCCTGCTGACCCTGGTTCCCCTGGTCAACGGACGCGGCCACCACTGCGTCACGCGCCGGGAGGAGCTTCAATTCCGGCAAAGGGCCGTTCCCGGCGGCGTTTCCATTGCTGTTGCCGGGGGGGAGGACCTGCCGGAACTGCTGCTCACCTGCAGCGCCGGCACATTTATACCCGGCGGCAGCTGGTACGAGGGGATGGCCTACAGGGCGGAAAAGGAGCGGGGCGAGAACGACCAGGAGGACCACTACGTACCCGGGCGCTTTGAAATCCCCGTCGCTGCGGGAGAAGTCAAAACCTTTGCGGTAATTGCCACCGTTGAGGAAAACTCCCGGGCAACTGGCCTTGACCCCCTGGATTTACTGGAGAAGGAGCGGGCCCGGCTCCGCAAGCTGGAGGAGCAGGCAGCCTGTCCGGACAGCTTTGCCTGCAGCCTGGTGCGGGCTGCGGACGCCTTTATTGTGCAGCGCCGGTCCAGCGGGAAAAAAACCATTATCGCCGGCTACCCCTGGTTTGCCGACTGGGGCCGGGACGCCATGATTTCCCTGCCCGGGCTTACCCTGGTAACCCGGCGTTTCCAGGAGGCCCGGGAGATCCTGTTGACCTTCGCGGAACACAGCCGGAAGGGACTGTTGCCCAACGCCTTTTTTGACGGGGCCAGGGTTCCGGTTTACAACACAGTGGACGCCTCCCTCTGGTTTATTCACGCTGCCCAGCGCTACCTGGCCTACACCGGCGACCTGGATTTTGTGCGGGAGCACCTGTACCCGGTGATCAAGGAGATCGTCCACTGGTACGCTGATGGCACTGATTATAATATCGGCATGGCTGAAGACGGCCTGATCAGCGCCGGTTCCCCGGAGGTCCAGTTGACCTGGATGGACGCCATGGTGGACCAGTGGGTGGTGACGCCGCGCCACGGTAAGGCTGTGGAAATCAATGCCCTGTGGTATAACGCCCTCTGCGTCCTGGAAAAGCTCAGCCGCCTCTACGGGGAGGACAATCCAGGCCCTGTCCGGCCGGAGCTGGTGCAGGACAGCTTTTTAAAACAATTCTGGGACGAAAAAAGGGGCTGCCTGTATGACGTGGTTTCTCCGGAGGGGGTGGACGCCAGGGTCCGGCCCAACCAGTTGCTGGCGGTGAGCCTCCCCCATACCATGCTCAGCCGGGAGCAGGCGCATCGGGTGGTGCGCAAGGTCTGGCAGGAGCTCTACGCCACTTACGGGATCCGCAGCCTCTCCCCGGCTGACGGGGACTACCGGGGCATTTACACCGGGGACCGCTTCCAGCGGGATGGCGCCTACCACCAGGGGACGGCCTGGGGCTGGCTGATGGGACCCTTTATCACCGCCATCCGGCGGGTTCACGGCTACAGCCCGGCCAGCCGGGAAACTGCCTTAAGGTTAATCCGGCCTTTCCGGGATCAGCTGCGCGACCACGGCGCCGGCTATATCTCAGAGATTTTTGACGGCGCCGAGCCGAACCTTCCCAGGGGCTGCATCGCCCAGGCCTGGAGCGTGGCCGAGGTGCTGCGGGCTTACCTGGAAGATGTGCTGGAAATGGGGCCGCCCGGGGATCCGGCGGGATTATAGGGACAGGCGTATGAGAGAAAATTGAGTTTTCATGGTTGTTATTGCCGATAGAAGAAAGGTATTGATCACCCACTCCAAAAGGAGGAAAAGTCAATTGTGAATGCGGTAAAGGATTTAAACTGCCCGGAGGAACTCTGCAAGCTGGATACAACAGGCATGTTCGAAGCCCTCAAGGGCCTGCCGGTCCAGTGCGACCAGGCTTGCTGGGACCTGGCCAGGTATGTGGAACTGCCGGAAATTGAGGCCATTTCCAGTATCGTTGTAACTGGACTGGGGGGCTCGGCCATCGGAGGGGACCTGCTCAGGGTCTACACCGCCGGCAAGCTGGCAGTGCCCGTAATCGTCAACCGGGACTACGTCCTGCCGGAGTTTGTTGGTCCCGATACCCTGGTCTTCGCTGTCAGCTACTCCGGAAACACCGAAGAGACCATAAGCGCTTACGAAGAGGCCCGTTTGAGAGGTGCCTCCGTGATTGCCATAACCACCGGCGGCAGGCTGGGTGAGCTGGCCAGCCGGGACGGTGTTCCGGTGATTGGGGTTCCCGGCGGTATTTCCCCCCGGGCAGCCACCGGCTTTTTATTTATCCCAACCCTCAGGGTTTTACAAAGACTGGGACTGCTGCCGGACAACGTGGACGAGATTTCGGAAATGATCGACTATATGCGGGCTCTCCAAAAAGAGCTGGCTCCTGAAGTCCCCGCGCAGGAAAACAGGGCCAAGCAGCTGGCCCAAAAACTTTTCAACCGGATCCCGGTAATCTGGGGTTCCAGCGGCACAACCGAGGTGGTGGCCCAGCGCTGGAAGGGCCAGATCAACGAAAACGCCAAGGCACCTGCTTACTGGAACGTGCTGCCGGAATTGAACCATAACGAAATTGTGGGTTTCCAGTTTCCCAGGGAGCTGTTAAAAAAGCTCCACGTGGTAATTCTGCGGGATGAGCGGGACCACCCCCGGGTGCACAAGCGCATCGAGATTACCAAGGAAATAATCCGGGATGCTGTAGACGGCTGCACCGAGGTCTGGGCCTCCGGTGAAGGCGAACTCTCCAGGATCTTTTCCCTGATTTACACCGGTGATTACACCAGCGTCTACCTGGCGGCCCTTTACGGTGTCGACCCGGGCCCGGTCAAGGTGATCGACTACCTCAAGAGGGAGCTGCGGGACGATTAAGTTTTTTGCCGACTACCACACCCACACGAAATACAGTGACGGCCGGGGCACCCCGGCTCAGAATATAGAAGCGGCTGTCCGGCGGGGCCTGCGGGAAGTGGCCATCACCGACCACGGTCCCAAGAGCATCGGCACGGGTGTGGCGGATGCCGAAACATTTCTGGTAATTAAGGAAGAGGTGGCCGGCCTGGCTCCCCGCTTTCCGGAGCTGAAGATCCTGGTGGGGGCCGAGGCAGCGGTGATCAGCCGGGACGGCCGCCTGGACCTGCCCCGGGAGATCATCGACCGGCTGGACCTGCTGATTGCCGGGCTGCACCCCTACTATATTCCGGAAAGCCCCGGGGACGCCCTTTACTATACCCTGCCCAACCTGGCGGCCAGGTTCTCCGTAAGCATCCGGGAAAAAATGCGCTGCACCAACACCAAAGCCCTGATTGAGGCCGTCCACAGTTACCCGGTGGATTTTATCAGCCACCCGGACCTGATGGCTCCAGTGGACCTGGATGAACTGGCCCGGGCCTGCGCCGGCACGGAAACCGCACTTGAAGTCAACACAGGACACAATTATAATAAAGAAAAAATCGTCCGGGCCGCCGCCCGCCACGGCGCCAGGCTTGTCGTTAACAGCGACGCCCACTATCCGGAAACGGTGGGAAGTTTGGATGCCGGGGCGGAGTTGCTGGACCGGCTGGGGTTTCCCGCGGAACAGGTCGTTAACGCCCTGTTTTAAATTCCACATGTTTTAAAAGGGGGGTCAGTAAAATGGTGATGCCGAGACTTGTGATAGTCACCGGCTTATCCGGCGCCGGGAAGACCCAGGCTATGCGCTGCCTCGAGGATCTGGGTTTTTTCTGCGTGGACAACCTGCCCCCGACCTTAATCCCTAAATTTGCCGAACTCTGTGCACAGGCTGCCAGCAAGATTAATAAAATAGCATTAGCAGTTGACATCCGGGGCGGTGAGTTTTTCAACACCCTTTTTGAAGTTCTCCACCAGATTGACATGGAGGGAACCGGGTACGAGATCCTCTTCCTCGAAGCCTCCGATGAAACCCTGGTGAGGAGGTATAAAGAGTCCCGAAGGCGCCATCCCCTGAGTTCCCACGGGGAGATTCTGGAAGTAATCCGGGAAGAGCGAAGCCGCCTTCAAGACTTGAGAGGCAGGGCGGATAAAATCATCGATACGTCCAACATGACCGTTCACCAGTTGAAGGAAGAGATTACTGCTATTTACGCAGGTAACGCAAATAACCCCAGGCTGCACATCACGGTCATTTCTTTTGGCTACAAATATGGTATACCCCTGGACTCTGACCTGGTCTTCGATGTTCGCTTCCTGCCCAATCCCCACTACGATCCGGTTCTGCGGCCCTTGAGCGGCAATGAGAAGCCAATCCGGGACTATGTTTGCGCATCCCCGCTGACGGAAGAATTTATGGAAAAATTTCAGGACTTTATTGAGTTTTTAATTCCCCAGTACATTAAAGAAGGAAAAACCACCCTGATGATTGCCATCGGCTGCACCGGAGGCATGCACCGTTCCGTTGTCCTGGCCAACCGTCTTGGGGAGTATCTGGAAAGTAAGGAACTTCCTGTAACGGTTCGCCACCGGGACATTAAAAAAAATAGGGGTTGAAAGTGTTGGAACTGCTGAAATGGCTCTATCCGGGCATGCGCGTGAAGCGCTGGCTGTTTCTGGCTTTATGCGGTTTGCTCCTGGCAGCTTTGGGCGTGGACCTGATTATGGAGGGCAACCTGTTCGGGTACCTGGCCCGGCCCATTCATAATCTGGAGTTCAGGGTCCTTGACCAGGGGCTCCACCTGGTAGCCGGCGTTTTCCTGCTTGTCACTGGACTGTCCGTGATAGCCCTGGGGCTCCTGAAGGCCTTTCACTCCGTGGCCGTTGTGCTGGTCCCGGAACATGAAGGCAGAATGGCCGATATTATCTACACCCGGCACAGCTTGCGACGCGGTCCCAAGATCGTTGTGATTGGCGGCGGCACCGGCCTGTCGGTACTCCTGAGGGGTTTGAAGGAGTATACCAGCAACCTGACCGCCATTGTGTCGGTGGCCGATGACGGGGGCAGTTCCGGACGCCTCAGGGGCGATCTGGGGATACTCCCCCCGGGGGATATCCGCAACTGCCTGGTTGCCCTGGCCGATAAAGAGCCCCTGATGGAAGAGCTTCTCCAGTACCGTTTTAAGACCGGGGAGCTGGCAGGTCACTCCCTGGGCAACCTGCTCCTGGCGGCTTTGACCAGCATGACCGGCAGTTTTGACCACGCGGTGCGGTGTTTAAGCAAGGTCCTGGCCATCCGCGGCCAGGTGCTGCCTGTAACATTGTCCGATGTCACCCTCTGTGCCGAACTGGAGGACGGGACGGTGGTGCAGGGCCAGTCCCGGATTTCCCATAGTCCGGGCCGGATTAAAAGGGTGTTTTTGAAGCCTTCCCGCTGCCTGCCGCTGGCTGAGGCCCTGCTTGCCATCCGGTCTGCTGATGCGGTTGTGCTCGGGCCGGGCAGCCTTTACACCAGCATTATTCCCAATCTCCTGGTGAAGGGGATCCCGGAGGCACTGGCCAAAACCCCGGCCCCCAAGATTTATATCTGCAACGTCATGACCCAGCCGGGTGAGACCGATGGTTATACCGCTTCCGCTCACCTGGAAGCCCTTATGGCCCACGGTTGTACGACAATTGATTATGCAGTTGTCAATACCGGGCCGGTTCCACCCAGGTTGCGGGCCCGCTACCTGCAGATGGGGGCAAATCCCGTGCTGGCAGACATTGAAGAAATAGAAAAAATGGGCGTCCAGGCTGTGGAAGGGGACCTCGTGCACCAGTCCGATGTGGTGCGGCACCATCCCGATAAGCTGGCCCAGGCGGTTTTGCGCCTGACCTTTGCGGCCAGGGGGCGGCACAACAGGGTCCGTTACTTAAATGAACGGCGCCGGGACGGTAAAAACAAAGAACTTTTCAGGGCAGAGGTTTAGAGAGATCCAGCGACATTACCTGCGGCACTGGTAAAGTCTTTTTGAGGAAAATGCCAATTCAGTGCCCTGTTGCCCATTAAGGTAATTTAAGAGAGTAAAATAAATAAATTAAAAAATTTTATATCAAAAAAGACAGCGAGCTGGCCCCGCTGTCTTTTTATTGGTATAATATATGCAAGAGGAAAGAGGGGAAGTTGGCTTGTCCTTTTCGGCGGTAACAAAAAATGAGCTGGCCCGGGTTTCCAGCCAGCGGACCTGCTGCCGCCTGGCGGAACTTGCGGCCTTGATTAAAATGGACGGGACTATCCAGATCAGCGGCTCACGCCGGATATCCCTGAGCATTATAACCGAAAACGCCGCAGTGGCAAGGAAAATCTTTTCCCTGATCAAAACCCTGTTTGGGCTTCAAACAGAGGTTCTGGTGCAGCGCAAGACGCAGCTCAAGAAAAACAATGTCTACTGGGTGCGCATCCTCCCCCAGCCGGGCATGGGCGAAATCCTCCGGCGCCTGGGAATGCTGGACGCCGCGGGACGGCTGACCAGTATTGCTGTAAGGGACGAGCTGGTCCGCCGGGAATGCTGCCGCCGGGCCTACCTGAGAGGGGTCTTTTTAGGCGGGGGTTCCGTGAACAGTCCCGAGGGCAATTACCACCTGGAAATAATTACTGGCAATGAGAGCTTTGCCCGCTTTATTAAAAAATTGATGCAAAAAATGCACCTGCCTGCCAGGATCAGCAGGCGGAAAAACTGGTTTGTCGTCTACCTCAAAGAAAGCGAGCAGATCAGCGATTTTTTGAATATTGTAGGGGCCCACTCCGCCTTGCTCAACTTTGAAAACGCCAGGATTTATAAAGAAATGCGCAATCAGGTCAACCGCTTGGTCAACTGCGAAACAGCCAACCTGAATAAAACAGTCAATGCCGCAGTGCGGCAACTGGAAAACATTGAATTGATCAAGAATACCGTGGGTTTGGAGCAAATCCCAGAATCCCTGAGAGAAATAGCGATGCTCCGGCTCAAGTATCCCGATGCCAGCCTGAAGGAACTGGGAGAACTGGTTCAGCCCAAACTGGGCAAATCGGGGGTCAATCACCGCTTGAGAAAGATTGAAGAAATTGCCGAGCAAATCCGGAGCGAAAAGGGATGAGAAGATATGAATCCTTTCCTTCTCCCGGCGAAAAAAACTCCATGCGGTATTCCTTCAGGTTGGTAAGCCTCCCCAGGGTTGCCTTTCATTTTTTAATTATTACCTTTTGCCGTTACCTTCCCTTTCTTGAATTAAAAAACCTGTTCTACCGCCTCTTTTTAGGAATGAAGGTGGGTAGGAACGTTTCCGTAGGCCTGATGGCCATGTTTGATGTTTTTTTCCCGCAGCTCATCTCCATCGGTGACAATACCATTATCGGCTACAACGTGACTATTCTAACCCACGAATTTCTGGTGCAGGAGTACCACATAGGGCCGGTTGAGATTGGATCAGGGGTCCTGATTGGTTCCAATTCCACCATCCTGCCGGGAGTCCGGATTGGTGACGGAGCTGTTGTGGGAGCCGGTTCCCTGGTCAACAGGGACATCCCCCCGGGGGCTCTGGCGGCTGGTGTTCCTGCCAGGATCAGGGGCTGGAAAGAATGCGCCGGGCGTTCCGAAACCGGCGGGAATTCCGGGGCTGCTTGCCCCGAAATGAGCGGTAACAAACAATCAACTTAAAAAGGACGGCTTCATTTGGTTCAAGTGTACAGGCTCTGGCGGGATTTCTGGCATAATCCATGGCAGGGGCGCTTTATGGTACCCCTTGTAATCATTAATGCGGCCGGTTCTGCTTATGGTTTCTACTGGTACCATGAACAGCTTGCCCGCACGCCTTATTATTTCTGGCCTTTTGTTCCGGACAGCCCGCTGTCAACCACCCTGTTTGCCCTGGCCCTACTGCTCAGTCTGGCCGGACCGGGCAGGCTTCTGTTTCAGACCGTGGCTTTGACAGCTTCTATCAAGTACGGGATCTGGGCCATGGTAATGATTTCCCATTACTGGCTTATGGGCGGCCCCCTGGAGTTTACCGAGGGAATGCTCTGGGTTTCCCATCTTGGTATGGCCCTGCAGGGATTTATCTACCTTAAAACACTTCAACCTGGACGCGGGGTTATTCTGTTCACTGCTTGCTGGATGACTATTAACGACCTCATGGATTACGGGCTGAACCTGCACCCGGATCTGTTCGCACCCGGGCAGAGGGGACTGGCCCTGGTTACTGCTGCGGGTCTTACCCTGACAATCACGGCGGGATTGGCCCTTGGCAGGTGGTTCAAGGCCGGGCCGGCGGGGAGCGAGGTAGCCGGTTAAGCCGTTATGGAATCCGGTATGTAGTGAATCCGGTATGTAATATAGGTCATGATCTTTGTAAAAACTGGGACCAGCCCCCGGGCTTATCAGGAATGAAACAATTACCTGGCGAATATCTCTTGGAGTAGGACGGGCAGGCAGGAAAACGCCAGGTCTTTAGAGAATTAAAAATATAACGAATATTGTCATTTCTTCTGAGGAGTGAAACGCAATGCGAATGGGGTATGGACTTAATGTTGAACAAACTCAAAAGTTAATCATGACCCCTGAATTGCGCCAGGCTATTACTGTTTTGCAGCTTTCTGCACTTGAGCTGTCCATGTA
Organism: Pelotomaculum sp. DTU098; assembly: GCA_001512635.1. GTDB lineage: Bacteria > Bacillota > Desulfotomaculia > Desulfotomaculales > Pelotomaculaceae > DTU098. Next base: position 10,967 of record LFSA01000071.1, read on the forward strand.
CATTGAACAACAGCTTGAGGAAAACCCCTTACTAGAGCTGAGGGAGGACGAGACCGAAAGAGGGGAAGAAGTTGGGGTTGCAGTTGAACAATATATGCCTGAGAATGAAGATGCGGACAGAAAAGAATATGATCTGGACTGGGAAGAGTATTTTCAGGACAGCAGCGATCTTGGGGTAGTCCGCCAGGAAAGGATTCAGGAGCAGGAGGAATACAGTTACGAGAATTTCCTGTCACAGTCCATGACCCTTTCCGAGCACCTTTTATTTCAGTTGAACCTGAGCCCTTGCAAGGGTGTTGACCGGTTAATTGGTGAATATATTATTGGTAACCTTGATGAACATGGCTACCTGCGGATGTCCCTGGAGGAAGTAGCTTCGCGTCTTGGTGTGAGCGAGTCCAGGGTTGCCCGTGTACTCAATGTGATCCAGGGCTTTGACCCGCCCGGCGTGGGGGCCAGGAACCTGGAGGAATGCCTTTTAATTCAGGTTAAGCAATTGGGAATTAAAGATATCGTCCTGGAAAGGCTGATTAAAGACTACCTGGTGGATTTGTCCAAGGGCAGGTTAAACCGGATCGCCCAGGAACTGGGTATAAGCGTCCAGGATGTCCAGCGGTCGGCGGATCTCTTAAAAACCCTTGATCCCAAGCCGGGACGCAATTATTCAGATAATAGCGCCCGTTATATTGTTCCGGATGTTATTCTGGAAAAGGTAGATGGTGAATATGTTATACTGGTGAACGATGTGGCTATTCCACGTATTACCATCAATTCCACTTACCGCTCCGTGCTCTCCAAGGATAAAAACCATGACTCCAGGACCCGCCGCTTTGTGGAGAGCAAGCTTAACGCAGCGGCCTGGTTAATCAGGAGTATTGAACAGAGAAGGCTGACCCTGTACAAGGTTGCCAGCTGTCTGGTTGAGCTGCAAAGGGACTTTTTGGATAACGGGGTAAAATATCTAAAACCGCTGAACCTGAAGAAGGTGGCCGGGATGGTGGGCCTGCACGAGTCCACTGTCAGCAGGGCTACTTCAAACAAATACATTCAGACTCCTCAGGGTGTTTTTGAAATGAAATACTTCTTCTCCACTGGCTTAAGCAACTCGACCGGAAACGCCACTTCAGCTGAAAGCATTAAAAAAATGCTTCAGGAAATCATAGCCCGGGAGGACTCCAGGTCCCCGTTAAACGACCAGCAGATTTCTGATTTGTTCCGGATGCGCGGGATTAGCATATCCAGGCGTACGGTGGCCAAGTACAGGGATGAACTGGGGATCGCCGCCATCCGCAAGAGAAAAAGATACTAAAGTTAATAAACTCAACTTTCGTCCTGCGAAAATTGATTAATAAGTAATAAATATATACTAAATCTAAATGGAGCTGCATATTAAGGGTACTGACATCAGGTTGGTACCCTATTATTCTGTTAAATATTTTTAACAGGGGAGGAACTTATCAACATATAGAGAATTAAAGTAATATACTATTTCATGGATTATGGTTAATTAGGTATACTAATGAAAGGAGCGGTACTACTAATGGGGTGAAAATAGGGATAAATGGTCTCGGAAGAATTGGCCGCGACATCCTGAGATGCGCGTTAAAACGACCGGACATAGAGGTTGTGGCTGTCAATCATAAATCCCGGAGAATTGCGGTTACCGATACCTATGCCCAATCTGTGGCCCACATGATAAAGTATGATTCCATTCACGGCACCTTTGACGCAGAGGTCAGTGCCCGGGATAACCGGACCATTGTGGTTGACGGCCATGAAGTTCTGCTGCTGGCCGAAGGGGATCCCACGCTGTTACCCTGGAAAGAGCTTGGAGTCGAGTTCGTGGTGGAGTCCACGGGAAGGTTTAACAATAAGGAAGATGCCAGCAAGCACATCCAGGCCGGCGCCCGCAAGGTGGTAATAAGCGCTCCGGCCAAGGGCGAGTGCATGACGATTGTCATGGGAGTAAACGAGGACCAGTATGATCCCTCCCAGCACCATGTGGTGTCAAATGCTTCCTGCACCACCAACTGCCTGGCCCCGGTAGCTAAAGTGCTCCATGAAAATTTTGGAATCGAAAAAGGGCTGATGACCACCGTCCACGCCTATACCAACGACCAGCAACTTCTGGATATGCCCCACCGGGATATGCGCAGGTCCAGGGCAGCCAACCTGAACATTATTCCCACCACCACCGGGGCAGCCAAGTCAGTGGCCCTGGTGCTCCCGGAGCTGAAAGGAAAACTTAACGGATTTGCCATGCGGGTTCCGACGCCCAATGTTTCCGTGGTGGACCTTGTGGTGGAATTGAGTAAACCCGTTACTGTAGAAGAGATTAACCGGGCCTTCCAAGAGGCCGCGGCAGGTCCCTTAAAGGGGATCCTGGATTATTGTGAACTACCCCTGGTTTCCATAGATTTTAACGGCAACCCCCATTCGGCGATTATCGACGCCCTCTCCACCATGGTGATCGGCGGCAATATGGCCAAAGTGGTCGCCTGGTACGACAACGAGTGGGGTTACTCCCAGCGGGTTCTAGACCTGTTGATGTATATGGCCTCAAAAGAGTAGAATAAGGGCGAGTTTATAAGGACAATTTAATCCCAGGGAAAGAAAAGCGCTGCGACAACATTGTTTGCGGGCCGGGCAACGGCGGCAGGTGGATGTTTTTGCAGCGCTTTCCAGGGATGTCCAGAAAAAGAGGTGTTTATATATGGCCAAAAAGACAGTAAGGGACGTTGACGTGGCAGGGAGGCGGGTACTGGTCCGGGTGGATTTTAATGTGCCCCTGAGCAAGGATAGCGGTTGTGTTTCCGACGATACCCGGATCCGGGCAGCCCTTCCCACCATCGAGTATTTAATTCAACAAAAGGCTAAAGTCATACTTGTTTCACACCTCGGGCGCCCAAAGGGTAAGGTTGATGAAAAATATAGAATGGATCCCGTAGCTGAGCGCCTGTCTGAACTGCTGGGCAGGCCGGTGCAGAAAGTGGACGAGGCTGTGGGGGAGGTTCCCCAGTCGGCTGTTGAGCAGATGCAGGACGGGGACGTACTCCTTCTGGAGAATGTCCGCTTTTATCCGGAGGAAGAAAAAAACGACGAGAACTTTGCCAGAATGCTGGCGTCTCTGGCTGATGTTTATGTCAATGACGCCTTCGGGACTGCCCACCGTGCCCACGCTTCCACCCAGGGAGTCACTGAATTTCTGCCCGCCGTGGCAGGATTTTTAATGGAGAATGAACTTGACATGCTAGGCCGGCTGCTGGCAAACCCCGAATCCCCCTTTGTGGCCATCATCGGCGGAGCTAAGGTGTCCGATAAAATTGCCGTTCTGTCAAACTTGATGGATAAGGTGGATACCCTGATCATCGGGGGCGGGATGGCCAATACCTTCCTCAAGGCCCAGGGATTCGACATGGGCAAGTCCCTGCTGGAGGTCGACAAGCTGGAAACGGCCAAAAATCTGATGAAGAAGGCCAAAAGCAAGGGTGTCCAGTTGCTTCTGCCCGTGGACGTGGTGGCGGCCCCAGGGGCGGCCCCTGATGCCGAGCCGGCAACCGTAGCTGTGGATAAGATTCCCCCCGACTTTATGGCCCTGGATATTGGACCCGAGACCCTGGCCCGCTTTGCTGCAGCCCTGAAAAACGCCAGGACCGTATTCTGGAACGGGCCCATGGGGGTTTTTGAAATGAAGCCCTTTGCGAAGGGAACCGAAGGCATCGCCCGGGAGCTGAGCCAGGTTGAAGGCATTACCGTGGTGGGCGGCGGCGACTCCGTAGCTGCCGTAAAACAGGCGGGGGTGGCCGACCAGATCAGCCATATTTCCACAGGGGGCGGCGCAGCCCTGGAGTTTCTGGAGGGGAAGGAACTTCCGGGAGTGGTGGCGCTACTGGACAAGTAGGGGCGCTCTTTTTGGAAAGGAGCCCGCCCAGGATGCAGCCGGGCTTACCCCGGGACATGCTCCGGGTTTGTAAGGCCGGCTTTTTGATGAAGAGGGGCACTGGCCCGGCAAGACTCCCAGGGCAGCCGCCTGCCGGGAGATGCTGGCGCAGGGGACAGGCCCGGCCTTAAGGTCCTGGTTGGACCTGCAGGTAAAAAGCTTGGCCGTATTTGAGTCAAGGGCTTGCTTTGCTTTCCGGGCCGGTGACCGGGGGCGGGGCCGGCTGGACAGGCTTGGGGGGGACCAGTGAAGAAGGAAGGGGGAAGGAGCAGTGATGAAAGGCCGCAGGCCGCTCATTGCAGGAAACTGGAAGATGCATAAAACCATACCCGAGGCGCTTTCCTTCGTCGAGGGATTAAAAAAGGCGGCGGCGGAGTTTAAAGGTGTCGAGGTGGCGGTTTGTCCTCCCTTTACCGCCCTGGCCCCGGTGGCCGAGGCCCTGCGGGGCACGGAAATCGCCACCGGCGCCCAGGATGTCCACTGGGAGGAAAAGGGAGCCTTTACCGGGGAGATATCACCCGGGATGCTTAAGGATGCCGGCTGCCGTTACGTGATCATAGGACACTCGGAAAGGCGGCAGTATTTCGGGGAAACCAGCGAGCTGGTTAACCGCAAGATCAAGGCTGTTCTGCCGCACGGCCTGGTCCCGGTGATGTGTGTGGGAGAAAGCCTGGCGGAGCGCGAGGCGGGCGTTACCAGGCAGGTGGTGCACGACCAGACGGTGGCCGGTCTGGCAGGCCTGACGCCGGAGCAGGTGGCCGGCCTGGTCATAGCTTACGAGCCGGTATGGGCTATCGGCACAGGAAAAACAGCCTCGGATGAGGATGCTCAGGAGGTAATCGGTTACATACGCGAGCTTGTCAGGGATTTGTACGGCAGCGAAGCAGCCGGACGGGTGCGGATCCAGTACGGCGGGAGCGTCAAACCGGGAAACACCGCCGGGTTGATGGCCATGCCGGACATTGACGGAGCCCTTGTGGGGGGCGCCAGCCTTGAAGTGGACAGTTTCCTGGGCATTATCAAGGCAGCCGCAGGCGGCGGGTCAGGAAGCCCCGGGTCCTAACCGCCGGTTAAAGCAATCTTCTATTGAAGCATTCTATTGAAGAATTCTAATTACCAGATTTACCGGATCTGTAATCCAATTGGAGGTACATTTTTTGACACCAGGCAAAAAGCCCCTGGTGCTGGTTATCCTGGACGGCTGGGGTTTAAGCCCCAGGGAGGAAGGGAACGCCATGGCCAGGGCTAATCTACCCAACTTTAGAAGGTTTCTTATGGAATATCCCCACTGTACCCTGGAATGTTCCGGGGAAAAGGTGGGCCTGCCGGAGGGCCAGATGGGCAACTCCGAAGTGGGGCACCTGAATATCGGTGCCGGCCGGGTTGTTTACCAGGAATTGACGCGGATAACACGGGCCATCCGGGACGGGAGCTTTTTCCAGAACGAGGCCCTGCTGGATGCGGTGAAGCACGTTCAAAAGAACAACAGCTCCCTGCACCTGATGGGGCTGCTCTCCGACGGTGGAGTGCACAGCCACATCAACCATCTCCTGGCCCTGCTGGACCTGGCAGCCGGGCAAAACCTGAGCCGGGTCTTTGTCCACACCTTTCTGGACGGGCGTGACGTACCGCCGGACAACGCCAGGGAATATTTTGAAATCCTCAGGCTAAAACTAAGTGAACTGGGATATGCTGTGGCTACGGTGATGGGACGCTATTACGCCATGGACCGGGACCGGCGCTGGGACCGGACCGAGCGGGCCTACAACGCCATGGTCTTTGGCGAGGGCATCCGGGCCAGTACCCCGCTGGAGGCAGTGGAACTGGGCTACAGCAGGGGAGAGACGGACGAATTTATCCAGCCCACCGTAATTATGAACAGTACAGGGGGGCCTGTGGCCAGGGTTGAGGACGGGGACGCCGTAATCTTCTTCAATTTCCGGCCTGACCGCGCCCGGCAGATTACCAGGGCTTTCGTGGACAGGGAGTTTACCGGCTTTAAGCGAAGAAACGGCTACCCGCAAGTGCACTTCACCTGTATGACCCTTTACGACAAAACCATTGAAGCGCCGGTGGCTTTCCGGGCCCAGACCCTGAATAACACCCTCGGAGAGGTTTTGAGCAAGCACGGCATACCCCAGCTCCGCCTGGCCGAAACGGAAAAGTACGCCCATGTCACCTTTTTTTTCAACGGCGGCGTGGAGGAGCCCTATCCCGGCGAAGACCGGATCCTGGTACCTTCGCCTAAAGTGTCTACATACGACCTCAAGCCGGAAATGAGCGCCCTCGGGGTTACCGATAAATTTTTGGAACAGCTGAGCCTGAATAAATACAGCGTGATTATCATGAACTACGCCAATCCGGATATGGTGGGGCATACCGGAGACATGGAAGCAACAGTCCGGGCCCTGGAAACCGTGGACAACTGCCTGGGCAAAGTTGTCCGGGCCGTGCTGGAAAGGGAGGGTACGGTCCTGATTACGGCAGACCACGGCAACGCGGACGAAATGCTGGACGAAAAGGGAGAAGTCTGTACCGCCCACAGCACCAACCCGGTCCCCTTTATCCTGATCAGGCAGGACACTGCCGGCCTGTGCCTGCGGGACGGCAGCCTGGAAGATATAGCACCCACCATACTGGACTTGCTGAACATACCCGTGCCGGAGGAGATGACCGGAGCTACTTTGATAAAAAAAGAAGCTTAGGCTTTGAAAAGCAAGAGACCTTTTTAAGGGAGACAAATGGTTTTTACAAAAAGGAGGAAACAGCCTGTGTCCACTGTCATTGAAGAAATTATTGCCCGTGAAATTATTGATTCCCGCGGCAACCCAACCATTGAAGTAGACATCTACCTGGAAGACGGAAGCATGGGAAGGGCAGCCGTTCCCTCCGGGGCATCCACCGGCACCCGCGAGGCCATTGAGCTGCGGGACGGCGATGAGGAGAGGTTTTTCGGCAAGGGGGTGCTGAAGGCCGTTGATAACGTCAACGACATCCTGGCCCCGGAAATCATTGGCTACGACGCCACAGACCAGATTGGCATCGACCGGGCCATGATTGAGCTGGACGGCACGCCCAACAAGAGCAAGCTGGGTGCCAACGCCATCCTGGGTGTTTCCCTGGCTGCCGCCAAAGCCGCCGCCTGGTCCCTGGGCCTGCCCCTGTACCAGTACATCGGCGGGGCCAACGCAAAGGTTATGCCGGTACCCATGATGAACATTTTAAATGGCGGAAAGCACGCCGACAACAATGTGGACATCCAGGAGTTTATGATTATGCCCGTGGGCGCCTCCAGTTTCGCCGAGGCCTATCGAATGGGTGTTGAGGTTTACCACAAGCTGAAAGGCGTGCTGAAGAAGAGGGGACTGAACACCGCCGTGGGCGACGAGGGCGGTTTTGCGCCGATGCTAACCTCCAATGAAGAAGCCCTCATGGTCATTATGGAGGCCATCCAGGCCGCAGGCTACACTCCCGGCAAAGAAGTGGCCCTGGCCATCGACGCCGCTGCCTCGGAGTTTTATAAAGGCAGCAAATACGTCTTTGAGGCTGAAGGAAAGAGCCGCACCGCTGAAGAATTGATCGATTACTACATCGAGTTGGTTGACAAATACCCCATCATTTCCATCGAAGACGGCCTGGCCGAAGACGACTGGGACGGCTGGCGGTTATTCACCGAAAGGCTGGGGAAAAAGCTGCAGATCGTCGGGGACGACCTCTTTGTTACCAATACGGAACTCTTGAGCAAGGGGATCAAGAACGGGGTGGCCAACTCCATACTGATTAAGCTGAACCAGATCGGCACCCTGACCGAAACCCTTGACGCCATCGAAATGGCCAAGCAGGCCGGTTACACCGCCGTGGTTTCGCACCGTTCCGGCGAGACGGAGGACACCACCATCGCCGACCTGGTAGTAGCCACAAACGCGGGACAGATCAAAACCGGCGCGCCGGCGCGCACGGATCGGGTTGCAAAGTACAACCAGTTGCTCCGGATCGAAGAGGAACTGGGGGACCTGGCCATATACAAAGGAATGAAAAGCTTTTACAACATCTCCTATTAAGGCGCCCACGATTTAGGGTGTCCAATTGCCAGGCTAATAAAGCTGTGGTATAATTGCTTCGGCACACCCGTGCCGGGGAGGTGAGTTTGTGGGAGTTGTAAAGGCAATCTTTATGGTAATACATGTGCTTCTTGCACTTGCCCTGATAGCTTCAGTGGTTCTGCAGTCCGGTAAGAGCGCCGGCCTTTCCGGTTCCATCGCCGGTGGGGCGGAGACATTATTCGGCGGCAAGAAAAAGGGTCTGGACGAACTGCTGGCCAAGATTACAGTTGTGGTAGCCATATTATTTGCGGCAACAGCCCTGTTACTGGTGCTCTGGGAGTAAGCGAACAAAGGTTAACAGGTATAGAAGCATAAAACAGGGAAGTGTAGAAATATAGCTGTATAGAAAGATTAAAGCAAAGAGTTATAGAAGTGCATGAAGCATAGAAGAAGGCATGCTCCCTGAGAATACCACGGGCGGATGTGGGAAACGAGGATCTAAAGGGATAAAATGCTCCCGTTGCAGCTCAACGCGACCTGTAGAGAAAGCATAAAGCGATTGAGGCAGAACATAATTGAAGCATGACTTATTAAAGCATAATATGAACGAACGGATCATTCAAAAGCGCCGGATTTCCGGCGCTATTTTGATCCTGCGGGCAAAGACAGGGTTACGCTGCCGCTACCGCACTTCACCCTATTCCGGCAGTTGTAAAGTGTTGGAAAGGGCGGCTCCGGAGATAACCCACGGCGAAAGTTGCCAAAAAGTTGCCAATATGAGGTTGTTTTAGTAAAATGAACAGGGAACTGAATTAGAGAAAGAGGGGAAGGATTAATGCTTGAATCCCTGCGTGATGAAGGTATGTGTTTCGGCTGCGGCTCCCGCAACCCCATCGGCCTCAAGCTGGTTTTTGAGCAGGACGGGGAAGTGACCCGCACAACCTTTGTAGGCACCCCTGAGCACCAGGGCTGGAACGGTGTGATCCACGGGGGCCTCCTTGCCACCCTGCTGGACGAGACCATGAGCCAGTGGCTCTGGGCCAGAAATATTGTCACCATGACTGCTGAAATGACCACCCGCTACAGAACTGCCACGCCCGTGGGAGTGAAGCTGACTATTGAAGCCAGAAGAGTAGCTGAAAGGGGCCGGTTGCTTCAGATGGAAGCCTGGGTCAAGCTGCCCGACGGAACGGTATCCGCCCGGGCCACGGCCAAATTCTTAAAAGTAAAACCTGAAAAGATGCCGAAAGGAGCATTATCGTTTGAACATGAATAGAACAGAAGCTCTGTCCCTGTTGAAGGAAAACCTGACCAATAAGAATTTGTTCAACCACTCCCTTGCTGTGGAGGCGGTCATGCGCCGTCTTGCTGAGCACTTCGGTGAGGATGTGGAAAAATGGGGACTGGCTGGCCTCCTACACGATATCGACTACGACCGGACCAAAGATTCCCCTGAAACCCACAGCATCGAGGGCGCGGAAATGCTGAAAAACCTGGGTTTGCCCGAAGATATCGTCTATGCCGTAAAGGTGCACAATGACCGCCACGGCCTGCCCCGGCGGTCCCTGATGGACAAGGCTCTCTATGCCACCGACCCGTTGACCGGCTTTATCGTGGCTGGGGCTTTGATCCGTCCGGAAAAGAAACTGGCCGCCGTGGACGTCCCCTTCCTTATGAAGCGGTTCAACGAAAAAGCCTTTGCCCGGGGTGCAAACCGGGAAACAATGAAAAGCTGCACAGAGCTGGGCCTTTCCCTGGAGGAGTTCATGGAATTGGGCCTTGAAGCCATGCAGGGGATTGCAGAGGAACTGAGACTGTAAAAGGTCGCGGAATGGATGTAGTATTGCTAAAAGTATTCAACCGGGAAGATGTATTCTGGTTAAGGAGCGTTTTGCTAAGAACTATTAGAAGTATTTAAAATGATGTACTTTTGCTGGTATGAAGGGTTTAACAATAATCTTATTGATGACAGCATGTTGATGATAAGCTGGTGATACACTTATTGATGAAGACTATACCAGTAAGGCAGGGTTGACGGTGTTTCTTGGTTCTTGCTGGCTCCCGGTTGACTTTGCCTGCAAATATTTGTAATTTTTCTGCCCTTTGCCCTCTAACGTCCTTGACAAAGTGCAAGGGGATGCTATAATAACACTACGCACTTAAACAACCATCACCGTTATCATTAATCATTGCCCTTAACCCTGCAGGAAAGGGTTTGTTTTTTCAGGAGAGCTATTATGACTATCAAAACCGTTACGGAAAACAGGAAGGCCAGGCATGAATACCATATCCTTGAGACCTACGAGGCGGGCATTGCCCTGAAGGGGACCGAAGTAAAATCGCTGCGTGCCGGCAAGGCCAGCCTGCAGGACAGCTTTGCCCGCGTTGAAAACGCCGAATTGATGCTGTATAATATGCATATAAGCCCTTACGAACAGGGGAACCAGTTCAACCACGAACCCAAGCGTGTTCGCCGGCTGCTGATGCACAAGCAGGAAATCATGCGGCTTCTGGGCAAAACCAGGGAAAAGGGCCTGGCCCTGATCCCGCTGAAGGTCTACTTCAAAAACGGCCTGGCCAAGGTTGAGCTGGCTCTGGCCAGAGGCAAGAAGCTTTACGACCGGAGGGAAGACATCGCCTCCAGGGACGCGCGGCGGGAGATGGATCGGGCTATGAAGGAAAGGTCCAGGAAATACTAAGCCGGGAATCAGTTTCCGGATATAGTGGGATGCTGGTTTAATCGTAAACCTTGTATGTGAGAATCAAGTACTTGCCGCGAATTTATTGCAATTCGCTGGCATAGATCATTAGATAAAGAATAAAAAATTTAACATAGATATTGTATTGTCACGTATAACCCAAATGAAACAACCCAATATGATGATAATATAATCATGGGGGCGTACAGGTTTCGACGGGGGATGCGGTGGCAGGAGGAGCGAGCCGGGGTTCCATCAGCCCGTAAAACGGTGGAAAAACAATAATTGCCAAAGAAAACTACGCTTTAGCTGCTTAATTGCAGTTAACCTTCTACCCGCGCTGGGCCCGTGGCCCGGGCTAGGGGGTCGACTTAACGGGCTGGCTTGACGCCCAATTCTCGGAGGGGTTAAGCGAGATTTATCGAGATAGTTCCTAGGGAGCCTGGCTGTAGGCGCCCACGGAGCGAAAACTAAAATACAGCCTGCGCTCGGAGAAACTCCTGTGGTCGGTCTTCCGGACGGTGGGTTCGATTCCCCCCGCCTCCACCATGCATAACGAAAAATAAGCGTTGCTGAGTCGTTGTTTTTACTGGATATTTCAGTGTTCAACAAAAATTTAAGACATTCGAACACCCAAAAAAATTACTGTTAAGGGGTGTTCTTTTATTATGGCTTAAAGGGTATTATAGATTGTTGAACGGCTCTGGAAAAATACGATAAATCAAAAGACGACATAATATTCTGCAATGCCTGCTCCACTCTAAACGACATCAATGATGACAAATGCCACCGCTGCTCCTGCCCGCTATTAAACAAATGATTTTAATCCATTGTTAATTTAAAACCCCCAAAATGGGGGTTTTTTAATGTCCTTATTCCTAAGAATGTGCGGGGAACGGGCTACCTGGGTCGTCAGCTCTGAATATGCAAAATCCGAATGCACCTGTAGGGAATGACCACCGTGTCGTTCCGAATTCATCTCAGGTGACCTGATTTGGGACAAAATCCTTGTTGTAGTGCAGAAATACTCATATAATTGTAACAGAGGTGTTTTTTTATGAAATTAACAAAAAACTGGATTTCCTAATGAAGGTTACCAATACAACCAACAGTGCCCTGGCAGCAGCCACCTCATTGGATGCTTCCTACATCAGCCGATTGCGCCGCGGAGTCAGAAGCCTGCCTAAGAATGAAAACTATGTGCACCTGATGGCCGACTATTTTGCCAAATACTGCGTGGAGGATTTTCAAACCAAAGCTTTGCAGGAATGTATACCCCACTCATACACTATTTCCAACGATCAGAGAGAAAACGGCAGATCGATAATGAGGTGGCTCAGAGAAGATGACGACCACCCTTCTAAAAACGTGCAGGGGTTATTGGATATTCTGGAAGACTTCCAGTTCAAGAAGCCGCAGAGTTGGAGCAAATTGAGAGTGCTGATCATATTGAAACAAAAAGAACTTTGGTATCTATCCATTTTGGATTCACCGGCAAGCAGGAAGCAACACTGGCATTTTTGTTGTCAGTGATAAATTGCAGTAAACCACAGACTCTCCTTTTGTTCAGCGATGAAAGCTTTGACTGGCTGGGCCAGAATCCTGAGTTCGCAGGGACACAAAGTGAGATTCAAAGATTTATGAAGATATTTAAAGATAAACAAAGTGTATTAAGGGAGGACTCTCCAAGAGAGTCCTAAAAGTATCTTTTCAGACTTATTCATATATGTACTTAGGCTATATGAGAAGATGTGATTTATAGGATAACAAACATAACCAAAGTTAACGGTTTTCGGAGATTAACTTGATGGCTGCAAAAACAGACCTGTGCATTGTAAAACAGAAAAACCACCGGTAATGGCTTTTCTTTGTCGCGGAAGAGCCTTTAACGGTTGCCACTTTCTTTTGAAAAAGCCAGGCCTCCTTAAAGGCATCCAGTTTCTCCTGGATGGAAATTTAGTCCGGGTAGAGGGAAAACTGTTCATTTCTTAATGCGTCGGTAATCCATGACGTTATTTGTCCCCCATTTTATCCAGGGAATACCGGCATTCATCCAGAATGTAATCCGGTTCCGCTGAGTTCAGGGCGGTCAATAATACTTCTTTAGCCCAATCCTCGGGAATCGAGCCCAGGGCTTTTATGGCCAGCATTTTTTTGTTGATGGATGGTCGATAGACTCGTATTGCAGTATTGAAATGAGGATCATAATAATGGATAAAGCCTTTGCGGACAGGTGCTCCATAGACATGTATAGTTACTGCCACCTGGTTTTTCAGTGCCAGCATCTGGTGAATCCCATCATGCAGTGGCAATACGTAGGTGGTTTCCCCGGGGGATAGGGTAGCATCGGAAATCTGTTTAACTTTAGCATGGTTAACATCTGACATATCATCCACCCTGGCAAACTTTCTTTCCCGCACCTGGTTTATAAGTGCCCCAACTATTCCCCAGGCACCATGGTCATGAATGGGATAATAAGTGCCAGGCTCCCAAATAAAAGCCCGTACTGAAAAATCTTTATCAGGGCTGAAATAAAGTTGAATATCATTGGGATCAATAGACTGCCACTGGTTTTTCAAGAAGACCTGATCCAATACCAACCGGGACAAGGTATCCTTGAACCAGTCATGATTACTGACCAACTCACCTAACATTGCCCGTCCCTTTGCCAGGAGTTCGGGCCAATCAGGTTTTTGATCCAACAATGCCTTGAATTGCTGGCAAAACTGGTCAAGATTATTAATGGCCATGTTTAATCAAATCTCCCCCCATTATTTAACTAATCATTTGTTGGTGGTTTACTGTTGCGAGGGTAACTCTTGTTCAAACTCCCGTATTTGCGGACATGCGTCCATGATTTGTATGCCGGGTCATCAGGGTTGATAGACAGGGCTTCATTCTCTTGCAGGTATTTGTTCATGATGCCCTGCTGCTTGTATAAGCTGCGGTCTTTACCGATGGGACAAACCTTGGTGCAAATCCCACAGGGAGCCACCTTATCAGCGTTTAGTTCAATATGCCAGTCTATGCAGGCCATTACATCATAGTCACCCTTCACTTGATTCTCACGTAAAGCCAGGGCGTTTACCGGGCAACATTTAACACAGGCCTCGCATTTAATACATAAGTCCTTTTCGATTACTGGGTCAGGCTCTAAAACAGCAGCAGTGAAGACAGACACGAACCGCACCCGGGGTCCGAATTCAGGGGTAAGGAGACAATTATTAAGCCCGATTGTTCCCAGTCCCGCATACTTTGCGGCCATAACATGGCTGAAAGCCGCCTGGGGTCTGTCCTTCAAAAGACGGAGGTTGGCAAATCCATCTCTCGTAAAGAAGTAAGCCGCCTGACCCTGCCGGTTCAGAAAACGAACCAGATTGAAGGCCAGGTCATCCAGCATCCGGTTCGCGGCAACGTAAGTCTCCCTGTGCAAGATTGAAGGAGTTGTTTCTACGATGGGCAAAGGCATTGAAACTCCTATTACAATTACGGAGCGGGTTGGTTCCCATAGGGACTGAGGCCTGAAGTCAGGAGGAACCTCATTATATTCATCCCATCGCTCGACTGTAGCAAAGCCGATAATATCGGCACCTGCATCCTGGGCAAATTGCTTAATCCGCTGTTTAAGCTCATCATCTGTTTTCAAAAAACTAATCTCCTTTCCTAAATTAACTAAATAGGTGAAGAGGCTGCTTCGGTTTTCAGCAAGTCATAGACAATCCAGGGCTGCCGGCCAAATTCCGCCGCCAACCACCCCAGCTCATTTACTAACACCGGGATAAGTGTGGAAAAAAACATAGTGTAAAGGAAGATGCGGCAATTATATAACTTACCCCGGGCCAGTAAATACGCTCCAGCTATAGTTACCAGCAGCATCCAGCCGGCAGCCGCAACCATCAGCCAGTACGGCCAGTAAGTCAACAGAACCGGCGGGCGTAAAGTGAAAAGCAGCTGTAAACCCGAATTGAAACCGCGACAGGAGAACCGCATCCATCTAAAAAACAAGCCAATCCCATAATTATAAATAGCCATTTTGTGAGCTTCCTAACTGCTTCAGTAATCCTCTAAAAACTTGTAATTCGCCATTTTAAATCAGATTCCTTTTAGTTAAGATGATCGAGAAAAGGGGTAAATTTGGTGCATTTTTGGGGTGCCTCAGGTATCCTGACTGCCGGTACATAGAAAACATATCAAGGTACAGGAGAATAGAAAGCATTGGTTAATTCTATATAATACAAGATTGAAAAAAGCAGGTTAAAGTGCCAAACCTCCTAGTTTGCAACAAGGCTGGTATGCCCGTGCTTATCCTGGATGGTGAAACTCTCATTGGTACCAATGCGGGAACTTCTGGAAAAATGGGCTGACGAACCTGGTGCTGGCGGCTGAAAAAGACCACGAGAGTATATAAGATTTGTTTGAAGAAAGGTTTCTGAAAAAATTCGACGGCGACCCCCATTGAAGCTCCAGCCGGAGTAGACTTCAGCGGGGAAACAGCCGGCCAATGATCAACCGGTAGTCAGTTAACTGTGACAAAGCATACGCCTGCAGCCTGCCTGCGGCTTTGGCCGGAGGGCTGAAGCCAGGCACACAAATATAATGCAAATATATGCTTACGAAAAAATATGACTAACTGGAAATTGTATATAAAATTAATTGTAGATCATCCGAGGTGGCGTGAAAATGAAATTGAGCCAGGAAGAAATGTACAGAGTGGCCGGCCAGGGGGCATTCCTTAAAGAACGCCTGGAGGGGAAAACAATTCCTGTCTGTGACAAAAACAGAGCCCAACGGGTGGAAGAAGAATGGGAGATGTGGAAAAACAAAGCAGGCGGCAACGGGGGAGAACAGGCTTTTCAAAGACGCCTCCGGGTGGAAGGCATATCTTTGGAAAAAGCAAAGGCCGCTCTGGGAGAAGCAGTATGGCGGCCGGACCAGCCGCTGCCGGAGTGGGTCAACGGTCTTGCAAATCTTTTGTCTTTGTTTCCTGTTACCAGGGAACAAATCGAAAAAGAGCTGTACTTCAACCCTGAAAAAGATCTTATTCCCCACAATGATATCGTTGCCTGGATGCTACCCCTTGCTTATTATGGGGAAAGGCAACTCCTGGAGAAATTGGGGGAGAGGAAAGAACTTTTAGCTCCTTCAGCTATTTCCAACCTGAGCAGGACCCTGATCAAAAGGTTGAGCCGCCTTTCCTTTCAGACGCTGCTTTATCACTACCGCATATTTCAAAACATGCAAAACCCTTTGGCTTTGTTTGGAATTGGTCTGACCCGGGAAAAGGCGGAGAAAGCTTATGCTGATTTTGCCGGAGAACTCCGGGCAGGCAAATGGGCGGACATCCTTTTGGAGTATCCCGTGCTGGCGAGGCAGGTTGTCAGCGAAATAACTAACTGGGCAAACAATTTGAGGGACATGGTTGAACACCTGGCCCGTGACTGGGACAGGTTAAAAAGGCAATTCTGGGCCGGGCGGGAGCCGGGAAAAGTTGCCGGTATCGAGGCGGACGCTTCCGATGCACACAACCATGGGAAAAGCGTCTGTATACTGACTTTTTCATCTGGCGCAAAAATAGTCTATAAACCCAGGGAGCTGGCAGTGGACAAGGCCTGGGAAGGGTTTACCCGCTGGCTGGGGCAAAGGGGTTGTAAATGGACGGTGAAAGTGCCAGAGACGCTGGACTGTGGCAGCTATGGCTGGACGGAGTACGCAGAATATCAGTCAATGGACAGGGAAGAGGAGGCGGCGGACTTTTACCGCCGGGCAGGTGTATTGCTGGCAGTGCTATATGTACTGGGCGGCAACGATTTTCACGCGGAAAATATAATTGCCTGGAGGGAACATCCGGTTCTGGTGGATGTGGAAACACTGCTTCTGCATAGGGTGAGGCCCTTTCAAACAGAAAGTACAGCCCTCTGGCAGGCAGAGGCGGCAGGCGCCCAGGAAATACTAAATGATTCAGTGGTCAGGACCGGCTTTCTGCCCATGTGGAAGAGAAGGAACCAAAAAGGCGATCTGGTGGAATGGGGAGCCTTGACCTCAGTGCAGGAAGACTTTAAAAACCTACCTTTAATTAACGGTGCAAGGCTTAATGTGCAGGATTACCAGGCTGAGCTGCTGGAGGGGTTTCAGGAAACCTACGGCCTTTTTTTAAAGCATAAAGAAGAGCTGCTGGGTGAAGCGTCACCCCTGGAGCTTTTCCGGGGCTGCAAATTCCGTTTCCTTATTCGTTCCTCCCAGGTTTATGCTGACATGCTGCAATATGTGTCTCAACCCCAGTTTCTGAAAAGCGGGCTCATATATTCTTTGGAGATCGAAAGGCTGGCCCCGGCCTATCTCCTCTACGCCCCGGAAGAAAAACTTCGGGAGCTTTGGAACATTTTTTTATCGGAAAGAGATGCCCTGGAGCGGGGTGATATTCCCATATTTTACGGTGAAGCGTCCAGTCTCGCCCTGCGGGATCACCAAAAAGAATTATGTGATGCGTATTTTCTGCAAAGTGCCCTGGAGAGAACCAGATATCTTATAGGTAAGCTGAACGAAGAGGACTTAACCTTTCAGACTGATTTGATCAGAGCTTCCCTGGCTATCTACGGTGGGTCCTCCCACTCTGAGAAGCGCGCCATAGTAAAGGAAAACATGCCGCAACTTAAAGATGTCCCGTTGCAGGAGCCGGGGCTTTTCCTGGAAGAAGCAGAGAGAATATATGAAGAAATCATGGGCAAAAGAATTATTCAACCTGACGGGGATGCTACCTGGATCGTCAAGCAATACGATGTACAGACCCAAAAAATGAACCTGGGGCTGATCGGGTTTTCCCTTTATGACGGTTTTTTAGGCCTTTACCTGTTTATGGCAGCGCTTTATCACCAGACCGGGCGGGAAGATATACGGCGAGATGTTATTAAAATGCTGCAAAAATTTAGAAAGAGCTTGCATGATCCTGATAACCCCATGCCCCTGCACCGTTTCCCGCTGGGGTTGGGCAGTGGAGTGGCCGGAATTATCCGGGTCTTCGCCGGACTGCAGTATTACCTGGCAGAAGACTTTGCAGAAGATGTGTTCTTTATCATACATAAACTGTTAAGCAGTCAGGTCCGCCAGGATAAGCAGTTCGACGTCCTGGGGGGAGCGGCGGGGCTGTTGCTGGTCCTGACAAGTATTTACCAGATCTACCGTAAAGATGCAATCCTGGACTTGGCGGGCATTTATGCTAAGGAGCTGCTTAAAGGGAGGAGTACCTGGAAAACCGGGCACCGGCTGTGGCTGTCGGGAATAGAAAACGCCCCCTTGACCGGCCTGGGGCATGGTATGGGTGGTATTGCCTGCGCGCTGTTGAGGCTATATGACTTGACCGGAGGGCAGGAACTGTGGGAAGCCGTTGAGGAAGCCCTGGCTTATGAAAACAGTGTATATGATAAGGAATACAGGAACTGGCCGGATTTTCGGAAGAACCCGGATCTGCCCAAAGGACAAAAAGCTTTTATGGCCGGTTGGTGCAGCGGGGCTCCCGGAATCGGCCTGACCCGCCTGGCAATGATGCAGCATGAAAAAAAACTGGGCTTTCTACGCCAGGATATCGAAAATGCCCTGGCCTTCACGCTGGCCTACCCGGTGGATTATAGCGACCATGTTTGCTGCGGCGGCAGCGGCAGGGTAGATTTTTTAATCGAGGCTTCCAGGACAATGAACCGGCCGGACCTGATGGAAGAAGCAAAAAAAAGGATGCAGTGGATGAGACTGCGCCGGGAAAAATTACATCATTATGTATTAAACAGTGAAGACGGGGGGGCGATCTTTGATCCTTCATTTTTCCAGGGATTGTCGGGAATTGGCTACCAAATGTTAAGATGTCTGGCTCCGGATGATGTTTTTTCCGTACTGATTTAAAAATATCAGCGATATTTCATATCAGTAACACAGTTTCTTAGTCGTCTAAACCGCATCTATTTTGAAGTCTACCTATGGCTGAAGCAACACAATACCAATAATTTAACACCGAAGCCAAAATCCATGCTGGTGTGTTGCCGCCGGCTACGGCGTCCAGCTCCGCTTCGCTCAACTCGCCCGTTGGACTAAGGTTTTTTGCCGTTTCGGCAAAGAAGGCCTCCAGATCATTATTATCGAATGAAAACCCTTGCTCGTTAGCCAGCTGGATCAATGCCTGCGTGCTTTCCTCCGCAGATGTCCTGGCCAGCTCTTTGAGCTGCTGCTGCAGGCTTTCGTCCTCATTCACCTTTGCATAAAAATTTTTTACATTTTCCACTGACATGTGTATCCCTCTCTTTTTGGTTTATTGGTTTAAATCATGGTAATAAAAGACGCCTGTATTCCGGTGTCTTTTTTATAAACGAGCTTCGTCAAAACCGCATGAACCCTGTAACGTTGCATTGATTTAACCAAAGGCCCTTTTTAAGTCAGCTTCGTCTAAACCGCATGAACTAATCGCTTTTTGTATGAGTGAAACAACACAAATATAAACATTTATAATCGAAGCTAAAGCCCATGTTTCTCCATCGCCGCCGGCTACGGCGTCCAGCTCCGCTTCGCTCAACTCGCCCGTTGGACTAAGGTTTTTTGCCGTTTCGGCAAAGAAGGCCTCCAGATCATTATTATCGAATGAAAACCCTTGCTCGTTAGCCAGCTGGATCAATGCCTGCATGCTTTCCTCCGCAGACGTCCTGGCCAGCTCTATGAGCTGCTGCTGCAGGCTTTCGTCCTCATTCACTTTTGCATAAAAATTTTTAACATTATCCACTGACATGTGTATTCCTCCCTTTTTGGTTTATTGGTTTAAATATGGTCTTTGCCTTTAATACGATTATTATGTCAAAGTATTACACATTTTCTCAGCAATGATATCGAAAAATTTTAACACCGGGGCCAATTTGCCCGGAAGCACCCCTGTTTTTGAAAGTTGACTGAGAACGGGCTAACCCCTAACTATGGTAGAGTATAATTGCACGACAGCTTGAACGGCAAGTACAGGCTGTTCAGCTACTGCGTAAAAAACGGTCGCACCTCCGATACACCCTATTCAATGCTGCTTAAAATAGTTTCCAGACTTTTTTCCGGTTTGTTTTCGTCGATACCTATATACACAAGATCGATTTTTCTTTTGATCGCTCCTTGCCTTAAAACTTCCATAAACACGCCTGGTTGCCGGACACATACTAATTGATCAACTCTTTTATTGTTGGTCTGCCCTGTATTGTCTATCTTACCGCCCCATTCGCCATCAAAGCAAAAGTCAATACCACAGGATGGGCTTCCATTAATACCAAGTACCGGCCCAACAGCATAACCGCAGCGGCGATATTCTTCAAGCTGGTTTATTATATCTCCAGCCAGCCTATGGCAATGACTGATAAAAAACGGGTTGTTATACTGGCTGCGGCATTGACCCCAACGTTTCAATCCCCCGTGGGTAAATTCTGGGCATGGTGACTGAATTATACCGTAACCCCTTTCCAGAAGCTGGGGAATAATCATTTTGCCAGCTTCATTTTTTACACCCGAGTTTAGAATTTTGGCATGGTAATTAAGCAAACAATGGGCGATAACAACAACTCTCTTAGCCAATTTTCATCCACAACCGCCTTTCTATGGTGAGGTTTAGTGAGGATGGGTGAAGCAGAAATCAAGCCTGGCTCCCGCCCGGCATATGATAACCCAATTTAAATTGTACTTTATTTTAAAGGTTTTATGATGTGTATGTCGAATTATATCGATATGGATAATACAGCATAACGATAGAGGAACTTCAAAATTGATTTTTTAAGATAAGCATCAAAACGCTGAGTTGGCCAAGCTTACCTGGTTTGAAGATCAGTTTCGCATGAGCCGGTGCGGGTATTAAAGGATCCCCCATTCCAAAAGTCGGTATAAAGAGGAAGACAACAGGAGGTGTATTTGGTTTAACATCTATAAAAGTTAAACTGGGTTGATATAGTGTCTTTTTAACCTGCTTTTGGGGAATAATATGGATCCTGTTATATGGTGCAGCCCTATTCCCGTTAATACAATATGGCTACAAGTAAGCATGGCACCTCCAGCTCTTGTAAAAAAGATTCCATACTCGCTATCGAGACCGCAATAAGAATTATGGTTTCTCTAGCGATTCCGTAGGGATTAAGTAAGAGTGTTCCTAAATCGTTATTAATTATTAAATATGTGTTAAAATGATTGCCTGTTTTATCCAAAAATAAAGAACTAGGAGGTTATTTATGATTATTGCAGTTGCCGCCGATGATCAATCCTTGGAAAGCCGGGTATCGGAAGAATTTGAATCATGCAAGTATTTACTGATTGTAGACATGGACAAAATGGAATTTAAAGCCGTCGAAAATGAAGGTGACCCGCTTGGAGTAGACCTGGCACGAAAAATAACCGAATATAGATGTGAAGGTGTTGTAACCGGTAAGCTGACGCCTGCGGCCTTTGAGATCATGGCTGAGGACGGTGTTACAAGATTTGACGGACGCGGTTATAGCGTAAAAGAAGCACTTGATTTAGTGGATAAACGTGCCTTGGAGCTGATTAAAAACCCCGAGGGTATGGATGGTTGCGGCGGCGATCACAATCACGGTGGTTTTCTTAACTGATATGGGCACCGGAAGGATTATCTAAGGATCTTTTGAAAAAATCTCGTCATTATTAGACTAGGTCCGAAAATGTCTATTTTCATGCTAGAGATGAATAGATAAAAGAATGCTTTTAGAGCACCTCCCCGCAGTAAATCCATTAACCTTAAAAGGGGTGTGCATTTAATTTTAGATCATTTTTAGTATCTAGACAAAAGTAGCACAATAAGCGAGCCAGTAGTATTTCCTGTTGCTTTAATCTAAAGTTTAACACTTGGAGAAACAAAAAAAGCTCTCTAGCCAGTGGCATTTAACGGTTTAGAGAGCTTTATGTTTTTTGTGGCAGTATATATGACAGGCCAATCTGGTTGGTTTACTTTGGTTACCCGGCACTCCTTGCTGGAGTGGAGGCATCTGCCCCGTAAAATTTGAGCGAGTTCCCAGGATTTTATTTTTTAGAAGCTTAACGGGGCGATAAGCATCCGGCGGAACAGGGAAAATGAAGTCGTGGTTTGGTTCACAGGGTTTTTGGGAATGAACCAGTTGTCAGGTAAATATTGAAGGAACATCCGGTTGTGAAGCGAAATTTATAATACATCTGCCGGATAGATTATTGTCCGGGCAATAAAGTATAGGAGGAATTCATGAAAATTGTTTCCTGGAATGTCAACGGTTTACGGGCAAGTTTGAATGAAGGATTTATCCAATTCTTTAATTCTGTGGAGGCCGATATATTCTGCATCCAAGAAACAAAGATGCAGCAGGGACAGGTGGACATCGGGCTGGAAGGTTATGAGGAATACTGGAATAGCGCCGTTAAAAAGGGTTATTCAGGGACAGCTGTCTTTTCCAGGATCAAAGCAGACTCTGTATCATTTGATCTGGGCAAGGAAGAGCATAGTTCGGAGGGACGCGTCATCACCCTTGAATATCGTGACTTCTACCTGGTGAATGCCTATGCTCCAAATGCCCAAAGGGGACTGACCAGGCTTGATTACCGGTTGATGTGGCAGGATGATTTTTGCAGCCATTTAAAAAGTCTGGATGCAAAAAAACCGGTAATAGTCTGTGGAGATTTAAATGTGGCCCACCAGGAGATTGATTTGAAAAATCCCAAGTCCAATGTGAATAACGCGGGGTTTACTCCTCAGGAACGCGAAAAAATGTCAGAGCTCTTGGATGCGGGATTTATTGATACATTCCGCTATTTAAATCCAGATAAAGAGGGGGCGTATACCTGGTGGTCCTACAGGTCTAACGCGCGTGCGAAAAATATTGGTTGGCGCATTGATTACTTTCTTGTTTCAGAACGGATAAAAGACCTGATCCAGGATGCGCTGATTTATTCGGATGTTATGGGTAGCGATCATTGCCCTATCGGCCTGGTGATTTCCCTCTAACTCTCTAAGTGAAAGCCGAACAGATTGAAACTTGTTTTATTGTGCTTCTTCATTGCATCCAGTGCGCAGATGGCACCTGTGATGGGGCTTAGAGTGCACTGGATTAGCTTTGAGGGAGAACGAATCAAACTCGACAAAAATCGATTGGAAACGCTGATTGCCTGTTAAATATCTTAATATTTGTTGTATACTATGAAATAGATTTTTTAAACGAAGTTAGTTCTTAATCAGGGAATATGAAAGGAGACTACAATGAAAAAAGTATACAAGGGCAAAACCAAGGATGTATTCGCCTTGGAAAACGGGAACTACCGCCTGGTATTCAAGGATGATGTAACAGGTGAGAATGGTGTTTTTGACCCTGGGGCCAACACAGTGGGGCTTTCTATCGAAGGGATAGGAAAAGAAAACCTTCGGGTATCTGTCTTGTTCTTTGAAATGCTAAAAAAGGCCGGCATCCATACCCACTATATAAGTGCCGATATAGAAAACGGAACCATGGACGTCAAACCGGCAAAAACTTTCGGCAAAGGCCTGGAGATTATCTGTCGCTACAGAGCGGTGGGTAGCTTCCTGCGCCGTTATGGAGCCTATGTGCAGGAAGGGGACAAGCTGGACGCTTACGTAGAAGCTACGTTAAAGGATGATCAAAGGGGAGATCCTCTAGTTACGGTGGAAGGTTTGGAGGCCCTGGGCATTATGACTGCGGCGCAATTTGCAGAAATCAAAGCAAGCACTCAGAAAATTTCAGCATTGATTAGGGATGAGCTACAGAGGAAAGGATTAGAGCTATACGACATCAAGTTTGAATTCGGTATCGACAGTGACGGCAATGTAATGCTGATAGACGAAATCTCATCGGGTAACATGCGAGTCTATAAAGACGGCAAGATTATGGAGCCGCTGGACTTGACTGCAGCGCTCGTCGAATAGAACTTAATGTTTTGAACAAGCTTTAAGGATACGCATTGTTACTTCGTGTATCGCTTCAATTTTTTATAGAAGTTTTCGCCGGTACCTACGAGTATAACGACGACAACGGTTTCGTCATTTTCTTGATTAATATTATCAAAGAAACAAAGAAAACTCAGGGGCAGGGGGAATCAAATCTCTACTGCCCCTTCCCTGCCTTTATAAAGCCAGACCTGGAACACGATACCGTCCTTTATGGTTTTATGACGGGCAAACGCCGTCTGCGCAATCATTTCTTTAACTCTATTCGCCGGCCTCTAAGCTGTCGAAAAGTTGAATACCCCCTGATTGCAGTTATCCGGGGTTTTATTTGGGATGATCGAAAGGCCTTTAACTATGATGGGCTCACTGGCAGGGTTAATCAAGGTTCTACGGTGGCAAAACAAATAGCCGGTTTCTTAAACCCGGCTACCCCTGCAATTTATTCTCCATCTCCTATGACCCTTTCGACGGCCCTGATAATGTTCTGGTAACCCGTACAGCGGCACATATTACCGGATAACCCTTTAATTATGTCCTCTCTGGTCAGTTTTTTGCCGCTATCCAAAAGAGCTCTGGCCGACATTATAAAGCCGGGGGTGCAAAAACCGCACTGGACAGCTCCTTCATCCACAAAGGCCTGCTGCAGTTTAGACAGCTTGCCCTCTATTTCTTCCCCTTCGATTGTCCTGATTTCTTTACCGTCGGCCCAAACAGCCAGGTAAATACAGGAATCAAATGGCTCACCGTTGATGAGTACAGTACAAGCGCCGCATTCGCCCACGGAACAGCCCCTTTTCACGCCTTTTAAATTAAGCCGCCCGCGCAACACTTCTAACAGGGATTCACGTATATCGACCTCAACAACCACTTCCCGGCCATTAACCCGCATTGTAATTTTTTTGGTCATCATTGCAGCTTACCCCCAGTTTTGATAAATGCTTGTTTAAATGCCCGTTTGCTAAGTTCTTCAACCAGGTGTAATCTAAATTCTCTGGAAGCGCGCCAGGATGTTCTAGGGTTCACCTCTGCAACAGCTGATTTGACAACCTCCTGCAGCAATTCCTCGTTGAAGGTTTTCCCCTTTACCATCGTTTCAGTTTTTCTGCAGCGTACAGGTGTGGGAGCTGCGACTCCGAAGGCCAGCCTGAAATCTTCAATCACTGCTTGCTCAGTTATTTTACAAACAACCGCGCAGCCCAGGGTAGCTATGTCCATGGCCTTACGCATGGAATACTTTATGTAGTGGCCGGCAAAGCCCTTGTAGTTATCCGGAGAGAGCAGCACAGCCGTCAAAATTTCATCGTGCTGCAAGTCTACTTGACCAGGACCTTGATAGAAATCCGTAATCTCAATAACCCGGGTGCCTGAAGCCCCTTGAATTCGCAAGCGGGCGTTTAAGGCAAAGAGGGTGGGGGCAGTGTCAGAGGAGGTTGAGCCGTTACATATATTACCACCGATAGTACCCACATTTCGGACCTGGGGACCGCCTATCGTCTCCACAGCCTCAGCCAAAACCGGTACATTTTTTTTAATTACTGGGTGATTGGCAATTTTGCTGAAGGTAGTCCCTGCTCCAATAACAATGGTACCGTCCGGTTCCAATGAAATACCGGAGATTTCAGATAAATTGTGGATGCTGATCAGTTCAGCCGCTTCAATTTTCCCCTGGTGCATCTTAATCAACAGGTCACTGCCGCCGGCAATGAGACGGGCTTTGGGATTTGCCTGTAGTAGTTCAATAGCCTCCCTGACAGAATGGGCTTCAAAGTATTTGGTAATATTGTACATGGTTGTTCACCGTCCTTTTTAGAGCAAGCCTGCCTCTTTAAATTTTTTAAACATTAAATGCGGGTTGATGGGTAATTCGTTAAATTTGATGCCTGTGGCATCGAGAATAGCATTCCTGATAGCCGGCGACGTAGGAATGGTAGGGGTTTCACCCAGAGATTTACTTCCATAAGGGCCGCTTGGTTCGTAAGTTTCCACAAAACTGGCGCCGATCTCAGGGATATCCATGATTGTCGGCAGTTTATAATCCAAAAGATTATTGTTTAATGGCTTTCCTGTTTTGGGGTCGAAAAGCAGTTGTTCTGACAGGGCATAGCCCAGCCCCATGCTGACTCCACCGTGTACCTGGGCTTCTGCCAGCTGGGGGTTGATTATTTTCCCGGCATCATGCACGCTGTAAATCTTCAGGACTTCCACTTTACATGTGGCAAGATCTACTTCAACCTCTGCAAAGGTACAGCCGAAGGAAAGGGCATTAATCCTGGCATTGTTGGAAACGTCGGCGGTAATGGGCGACGCTGAGACCCTGTTATAGTAGCTATCCAGGGCCACATCCGCCAGGGAAATAATCCGTTCACCGTTATGTTTATACACAAGCCAGGCATTGACAATATCCATTGAACCGGCAGGAATACCAGTCATACCCGAGGCATAATTCAGCACCTTGGCTTTAATTTCTTCGGCTGCCTTTACCACAGCCATGCCTGAAATATAGGTCTGGCGGGAAGCGTAGGCGCCTGTATCAAAAGGTGTAAGATCAGTATCCTGGGTAGACAGCACGTGGACTATCTCTACCGGGATGCCGATTGTTTCAGCAGTCATCTGGGCAAGAACAGTGTCACTGCCCTGCCCGATTTCTGTGGCGCCAATTTGCAATTGCGGCCCTCATCTTTGTTATTTTGGTGGGGCTTTTACTGGTCGTTCCGGGTCTAGTTATTCCAGTATTTTCAAAAATATTTGTAGATGATATCTTGCTGGCAGGAAGGGAGAACTGGCTGATCCCCCTGCTGCTGGGTATGGGAGTCACGGCGCTTTTAAGAGGTATTCTGACCTGGATCCAGCAGTATTACCTGGCCAGGCTGGAAACCAAAATCGCCCTGCAAACCACAGCACAGTTTTACTGGCATATCCTGCGACTGCCGGTGATGTTCTTTACCCAGCGGTATGCCGGTGACATATGCTCCCGGGTACAGAGCAACGACAGAGTAGCCCAAATTCTTTCCGGACAGCTGGCCACCAACGCCCTGAACTGTATCATGGTCGTTTTCTATTTTATCCTGATGGTCTGGTATAACCTGTGGCTGGCCCTGGTAGGAGCAGTAGTTGCTGTGATTAACATCTTATATTTGAGGTATGTTTCACGAAAAAGGGTGGACCAAAACAGGAAACTTCTGCAGGATTTAGGTAAGCTGGACGGTGTTGGCATGGCGGGGCTGCAGTTAATTGAAACTCTCAAGGCAAACGGCTCGGAATCCGACTTTTTTGCCAAATGGTCGGGATACCAGGCCAAAGCATTGAATGCGGAGCAGGAGATAGGAGTTTCCACCCAGTTCTTAGCGGCCATCCCTTCCTTCCTGACCACCTTGACCAATACAGTGGTTTTGGTCTTAGGCGGTTTTCTAATCTTTAAGGGTGAAATGACCATCGGGATGCTGGTGGCTTTTCAAAGCCTGATGTCAAGTTTTCTGCAACCGGTTACCGGTCTGGTCAGCCTTGGCAGCCAGTTACAGGAAATGGAAGGTGATATGAACCGCATCGACGATGTATTAAAGTATCCCGTGGACGAGCAGGTCAAAGAGGATGTCCAGGGCGCTGATAGTAATAACTCCTTCAAAAAACTGGAAGGATTTGTGGAGTTGAAAGGTGTAACCTTTGGCTACAGTCCCCTGGAGCCTCCATTAATTGAGAATTTTAACTTAAAACTTGCGCCTGGCTCCCGGGTAGCCCTGGTGGGGGGATCGGGAAGCGGCAAATCTACGGTGGCAAAACTAATAGCCGGTATTTACAAACCCTGATCCGGAGAAATCTTATTTGACGGTAAGCCCAGGGAAAGCATTCCCCGGGTTGTCATAAACAATTCTCTGGCCATGGTGGACCAGGATATTCAATTGTTTCAGGGATCTATCCGGGACAATATCACCCTGTGGGACCATACCATTTCCGAATTCGACCTGATCAGGGCGGCCAAGGATGCCTGCATCCATGATGATATTACCTCCCGGCCTGGCGGTTATGATCATAGGCTGGATGAAGGGGGGAGCAACTTTAGCGGTGGGCAGAGGCAGAGGCTGGAGATTGCCAGAGCCCTGGCGGGTAACCCCACCATCCTGATCCTGGATGAGGCAACCAGCGCCCTGGATCCCTTGACGGAAAAGGCAATTGATGAGCGCATTCGCCGGCGAGGCTGTACCTGCATTATTGTCGCCCACCGCTTGAGCACCATCCGGGACTGCGATGAGATTATAGTCATGGAACGGGGTAAGATTGTCGAGCGCGGAACCCACGAGGAATTAAAAAGTTTAAACGGTCATTACGTAAAACTGATTCAGGCTGGTTAAACAAGCAATAAGCCATCAGCTTTCGGCCTTGCACGATTAAACATGGAACTCTATTTTTATAACTGTTTTGTTTCAGGAATACAAAAGTCCGGTGAATATGATGAAGGTAATTGACTTTTTTCTAAAAGAGGGTAACCCGGTAATCGTGGAGGGAAACAGGCCTTTACTGCTGACTGAGCCCCATAGCCTTTGGCTGGTGGAAAGGGGTAAAGTGAATGTCTTTTGCGCTGCCATTAAAAGTGGCGGAGTTACCGGAGCAAGGGATTATTTGTTTGAAGTGGCAGCAGGGGGTATAATTTTCGGCCTTACCCTCCAAGCAGTGGAGGGAATGGAAGAAAAATATGGCCTTTTGGCCTCAGGCTTACCGGGTACCCGGCTCCTACAAGTAAAACGGGACCCTTTTCTGGCCTGGCTGAAACAGTCCGGGCAAGGGGATATGTTTATTCCCCTGCTGGAAAAGTGGCTAAAAGCCCTGGCCGAAGGGGCCGCTGCGGCGGAGGCGCCGCATGTCCAACTGCTTCCTGATGCAGGGGAACCCATCTTGGTGAAATATGCAGGAGAGCTTGGCCCACCGGTAACCCTGGAGTACTTTCACGGATTAGCCTTAAGGGCGGCCATCGTTCGCCGCCGGAACAGGGAGGAGACCGAAAGGTCCCGTTTTCAGGAGAGGGCCAGGCATGACCGGTTGTTTTTTGAGAACGCCATCAAAAATATAGCCTCGGTCACACAACCAGAACTGGCGGAGGACGTTCGCCAGATAGCTGTGGACGATCAGCTCCTGGCTGCCTGCACTCTGGTGGGCCGGGCTATGAATATAGAAATTGTCCCTTCGCCCCGGGCTGCCAGGGGTATTTCCAGCAAGGATCCACTGGACGATATTGCCAGGGCCTCCCAGATCCGGATCAGGCAAGTGGCCTTAAAAGGGGAGTGTTACAGACGGGACAACGGTCCCCTCCTGGGTTACCTGAAGGAGGGGAACCGGCCGGTGGCTTTACTACCCCTGTCCCCATCCAGTTATCAACTACACGACCCGGTTGAAAACACCAGGGTAAAGGTGGATTACCAGCTTGCCAGGAAGCTCAAGCCTTTCGCCATAGCCTTCTATCGTCCCTTTCCCAAAAAAGTGCTGAGGCTGCGTGATATTTTTATTTTCGGTAGGGAAAGTTGCTGGAAGCAGGACCTGTGGCTGGTTGCCTTAATGGGGGTAGCTGGCGGCCTGTTGAGTATGGTTATTCCCTATGCCACAGGCATTATATTCGACACCATTATTCCCGGAGGAGAAAAAGTCCAGCTTTTGCACGTCGCCTTTTTCCTGGCGGCCAGTGCCCTGGCCGGGTTCTTGTTTCAACTGACCCGCTCCCTGGCCTTGCTGCGGCTGGAGGGGAAAATGGAGGGGGCTATCCTGGCTGCTGTCTGGGACAGGTTATTGAGCCTGCCGGTGCCCTTTTTTAAGGACTATACTGCAGGGGAACTGGCCTATCGGGCCATGGGTCTGAGCTATATTCGCAGGATGCTGTCAGGCGTTATTGCAAATGATATTCTGTCCAGTTTTTTCTCCCTGTTTAATTTTGCCCTGTTGTTCTATTACAATGTCAAACTGGCCCTGGTTACAACCGCTATGGTACTGGTAGCTATGGCCATCATGGTGTTTCTTGGCTACCGCCAGCTGAGTTATGCGCGGATGGTGGTTGACATTGCCAACCGGATTTCCGGCTTGATGCTGCAGCTGCTGGCCGGAATCACCAAACTCAGGGTGGCCGGGGCTGAAAAGAGGGCCTTTTATTTAATAACCAGAGATTTCAGCGGGCAGAGGAGAACTGAATATAAAGGCAGAATGCTAGCCTGCCAGTTGGTCACTTTCCAGGCTGTTTTACCGGTGCTCGTCTCCATGGGGGTTTTTTATACTGCTGTAGCTTTGACCGGCAATGCTTTAGGTGCGGGTAAATTTGTGGCCTTTAACTCCGCCCTGACTAACTTTATAAACTCTATGATGGTGCTTTGCCAGTCCTTGCTCTCCGTTAATATGATCATCCCCCTCTATGAGAGGGCCAAGCCAATTCTTGAGACCCTGCCGGAATATGACGAGGCCAAAAGCGATGCCGGTGAATTGACCGGAGCCATAGAAGTCAGCCACGTATCCTTCCGTTACAAGGAGGACGGCCCCCTCGTCTTGGACGACGTTTCCATACAGGTTCGGGAAGGTGAATACATTGGTATCGTGGGTCCCTCGGGCAGTGGCAAATCCACGCTGCTGCGGATCCTGCTGGGTTTTGAAAAACCATGTGCGGGACAGGTTTTCTACAACGGTCAGGCTTTGGACAAACTGGATATTCGCTCCGTGCGCAGGCAGTTGGGAGTGGTGTTGCAAAACAGCCGGTTAATGTCCGGGGATATCTTTAGTAATATTGTGGGCGCCAATTACCATTTGACCATTGATGATGCCTGGGAAGCCGCCAGGCTGGCTGGTCTTGACCGTGATATTCAGGAAATGCCCATGGGTATGTATACGATGGTCAGTGAAGGGGGTACCAACCTGTCCGGAGGGCAAAGGCAGAGGCTTTTGATCGCCAGGGCCATTGTCAACAGGCCCAGAATAATATATTTTGATGAGGCCACCAGCGCCCTGGACAACCGCACCCAGGCCATTGTCAGCGAAAGCCTTGAGCAATTAAAGGCAACCCGGATCGTCATAGCCCACCGCCTCAGCACAGTTATAAACTGTGACAGGATACTGGTGATGGATAAGGGCAAAATTGTGGAGAGCGGTACCTATAATGAATTGATGGAAAAGAACGGAATCTTCGCAGAGCTGGCCAGGCGGCAGCTTGCCTAGGATGGTGTTGCTTGATTGATGCTGAACAGAACTACTTTTAATTATTTTTTGTAATAAAAGCTCGGTTGCAGCGTATTACCATATGTAAACCAAGTGTAGGAAGGAGGAGCAGCAAATGGACAAATACGGGAAATTATTTGAGTCTTTTACAGAAAACGAAATAAATCAAATAGCCCAGTTAAAACGTTTATTCGAGTGTATTAGTGGCGATAGGGATTTGCGGATGGCAGTAAGAAAAAAAAAATAACTCCTGCTCAAATTGAAAGACTCAGAAAAATAGGTGTTACCTTTGACCTGCAGGATATAGCTTTCCTGTGGGATGCACCAAAAGAATTTAATGCCTACATTATTGCTATGATAAAAAATCGCGAAGAGCAGCTTGACGCTGGCATCCTGGAGGTTGTTGACCGTTACCCGCTCCTAAAATTGTGGGGAAAGTACATGCAAAGGGCATCTTCCTACTCGCATTTATTTAAGTGGGATAATTTCCCAGAACCACAGAATAAAAAATTTGCCGCCTGGAGAAAAAGGCGTATTGCAGCAGCACAGAGCGAGTTGGGTTATTTGGGTTACATGATAAGCTATCCCATCTTAGCCTTTGAACTAAGTGATGGTTGCAGTGTAGGCTGCTGGTTCTGCTCCTTTGCCACCAAAAAACTGAAGGGAATACTGGACTACAATACCAGCCGTGATTATTTCCGCCGCATTGTACAGCATTGCATTGATCTGTTTGGTAAAGAGCAGGCGGGCATGGCTCTGCCCTATTATCGCACCGAGCCCCATGACAACCCCAATTATATTGATTTTCTCAAGGATTTTGAAGAACTCACAGGGGCAGTTCTTTGCACGTCCACAGCCGTTGGCGACGATATTTCATGGGTTCGTCAGTTGCTGGACTATTATAAACGTGGTCCTTATCCCTGGCCCCGTTTGAGTGTGCTGTCAGTGGATATGATGAATAAAATTCATGACGCTTTTAGCCCTGGGGAACTTTTACATGCAGAACTACTGATGCAGATGAGGGAGAATCCGCGGCCAAAGGTTGCCGGCGGGCGTATCCTGAAGGAGATTGACGGTCTTAGAGGGAAGCAAGACATAACAGACAAGCGCAAACTTAGAGTGCCCCAGGGGACAATAGCGTGCACCAGCGGCTTTCACATAAATCTGGTAAATCGCAGCATACAGCTATTCAGTCCCTGCTATACCAGTAAAAAATGGCCTTATGGCTACAGGGTATTTGATGTATCCAGGTATAACGATGAAAATGATTTCCCACAAGTCATACAAGCAATGATGGAGCGCAGTATGCCCCTGTCTCCTCCGTTGGACAAGCCCTTGCGTTTTAGGGACGACATTGTATACCGTCCCACGGAGGATGGATTTGACCTATTGACTCCCAACCAGATCCATTACTTCAAGGGGAAGGAAAAATATGGCCCCCTGGGAGAGCTTATAGCCGCAGGAGATCGTACCTATGCACAGGTTTATGAACAACTGGTGAAGGAACACGGCATAAATCCAATAATAATAAAGACGGTGGTTCAAAGGCTTTTTGACGGCGGTTTCCTTGACGAAGTTTATTATTACAAGGGAGATGATAAATATGAGCATAGAGGAACTGAACAGGTTTCTGCAAATGGTTGCTACGAATGAGGAGTTAGCTGAAAAGATGAAAGAGATAGGTGAAAATGATGATGCCATAGTAGCCTACGGCAAAGAACTGGGCTATGATTTTGACAGGCAGGACATTGAGGAATTGAGGAAAAAGGTAATAGATCTCCATAAGGTAAGGATAAAAAAGAATCTGGAAAAAGCCGTCGCTGCAGCAGATAAGGAGCAGCGACCGGGTATGCGGAACCTGCATCGATTTGTGCAACTAGTTGGAGAAAATAAAGAAATAGCCGAAAAGGTGCAGGAAATCAGCTTTGACGACCCCAAAGCCATCATTGCCTATGCCAGGGACCTGGGGTTTGAGTTTGACGAGAAGGACCTGGAGGAATTTGGCGGCAATATGCTGGAGCGGTCCGATGAGTTAAGCGAGGAAGAACTGGAAATGGTGGCTGGCGGTTTTGTGGATTTGATGGCGCTTGTAGCTTTTTTGTCTATCGCAGCAGCAGGAGCAGCAGCGGTAGGAGTGACATTAGGAATTATAGCAGCTGCGAAAGGGTTATAACGCAAACGTCATCCGGATGAAGCCTTAAAAAAGATTATCTACCTGGCCACTGTTGAAGCATCAAGGAAGTGGACAGTACCGATCAGGGAGTGGAAAAGTTGTATCTCACAGTTTGCTATCCACTTCAGCGAGGCTGGAACCGGAACTAATGGCTGGTTAATGAGTTTACCGCTTTTGTTCTCCCAAGGATAGCAAAAAAATGATAGCGGGGCAGCCTCTGGACCACCCCTGCTATCCTCGGCAGAACCTTGCCAGGCGCTCGGGTTGCTCTCCAGCAGAGCACTATCCTCCCGGCAGATAAGAGCCATTTATAACTTAACCAATTTTTCAGTAAATGCCCATTTACACAAAATAATTTACACTCCCACTATGACCGGTGAAAACCTTGATTTTATTCTATTTCTCACGCATCAGCATAGTTTCATAATTTATATTAAAAAATATATATAATATATAATGCGAGAGAGATAAAATGAAAAACCGGTAACTCCTGTAAAGTTATTTTAAGGCTCTCTCATCTGTGGGTGAAAGATTCTCTTTATTTTATATTATGCGCTTAAAAATAAACTATGAAACTATGAAACTATGCTCGATAGTCGAAAACCCAATAATATTAATAGTTTGCAGGGTTGTAGTATTTCATAGTTTTATTTTTATGAATTCAAAACTATGACCCTATTATCACCTGCATGTCGAAAATTCAATAATATCAATGTTTTGAAGGATTATGTTTTACTTACGTAGAATTAAGAACTGTAAATTAATTACAATATGCCATACTCTTTACATTTTTTTAGTACAAAATCCCTATCTTTACATCTTTCAAAGATTTCATAATTATTTTTTAATGCTTGTATTTTATTTATAGAAATACTTTTTTGTTTTAATTCTTCAATTAAAACAGTAGGAACAAAATAAAGTTCAAAAGAATCACTGGATAGAGGAGTCGGCTTGACCCCCTGTCATTGGAGAATATACACTTAAAACATTTCCTTTACTTAAAACTACTCTGTTTTCGAGCAGCCGCCCTTGACATGGGGCCCCTGGTTTCCATGTTTCATAGGGCCAGCCAGGGCCAGCTGCAGCTAACGCTTTGTGGCCCATTGCCGAA
>LFSA01000069.1 GCA_001512635.1 Pelotomaculum sp. DTU098
CAAATCCCATAAAGCTGAGTACTTTGTCAACAAGCTTCAGGGCCATAGGCTCGTCCCTCCTTAATATTTATGTAACTTTACATGCCTTTTCTGGAAAATCTTTCAAGGAAAATCCAGACTTCCTTAAACTGGGGATCAAGCTTTTCTTAAACCCGCCACCCAAAAATTGCCGTTCCAATCCGCAGGATGTTGGCACCTTCCTCCAGGGCAACTTCGAAGTCACCACTCATACCCATGGACAGGTAGTCCATTCTGGCCTGCAGGTTTTGCCGCAGCCGCAGGCTCAACTCCTTCACCTGCCTGAAAACCGGGCGAACCTCCTCCGGGTTTTCAGTCCAGGGTGCAATGGTCATTAAGCCACAAATCTCCAAACCAGGCAGGCTGCTTGCCTCAGCCACAAATTCTTCCACTTCCTGAGGGTGCAGGCCGGATTTTGTCTTTTCTCCGGATGCGTTAACCTGCACCAGGACCCGGGCGGTCAGGCCCTTTTCGCAGGCCACACGGCTAATTTCTTGAGCCAGGGACCAGCGGTTCAGGGAATGGATCAAGCTAACTTTACCGATTATTTTCTTGACCTTATTCGTCTGCAGGTGACCGATAAAATGCCACTCCACATCAGGGGGCAGCTCCTCGTACTTGGACAGCAACTCCTGCGCCCTGTTTTCACCCAGGCCATCCACACCAGGGATAAGCACCTGCCTGATGATTTCCACCGGAACCCCCTTGGTCACCGCCACCAGTTTCACCCGGGCCGGGTCGCGGCCTGCACGCAGGGCGGCCGCAGCTATTTGCTGGCGCACCCGGCTAAGGTTGTCCATTACACTCAAACTACCACACCCTTTATTCCACCAGGCTCCCTTCCCGGATCAGCATGGGGTTGCTCACATAGCGGGTGTCCTCACCCAATCCCCTGCCGGAAATAGCCACCTTTCCCTGTAATTCACCCTCAACCTTGACAGGAACCCACTGGGCTCTTTTCTTAACAGCCAGGTATATGCCGGGCGTTTCGTCCCGGTAAACAACAGCATGGTGCGGTACCAGGAATCCGGCAAGCCGGTTTGTAACTATCTCCAAACTTATCTGCCGGTTGTGAACCAGCTCATCGGGAAAACCGGACAGTTGTAACAATCCTTCCCAACTATCGCCTTTTTCCGCAAAACTGTAGGCCTTAACCATCAGGGGAAGGTCATTCCACCTTGCTTTAAGCCATTGGTTCTTTTCCTTTAGTTCAGCCGGAAACTCTGTCTGGGATACCACCGTGTATAAATAAATGGCGGAAAGATTATCAATTAATTTAAATACAGGCTGTCCTTTTTCCACCAGCTCTCCTTCCGATACCTGTTTATGGCTTATTCTATCAAGGCTGGAAAAATCCAATACATCAAGATTTGCAGGAGAAAGAACATTCTCAAGACCGTCTATGTGGTTACAAAACATACCCGCAGAAGGTGTAATCAATCTAGAGGAAGCGCCACCACCCACAGCTACAACTTCCGCCGCCGGCGCTCCCATTTCGAGACGGTTTCCATCAACGGTCATAAAATGAACTTTTCCTGTGACCGGGGAACGGATTACCATTTCTTCTTTTATTAAAATGCCCTGCAGCTGGACGGTCCGGCTAATTTCCTGCTGGGTAAGAAACTGGACTCCCGATAAATATACAACAAGTCGTCCCCAGGCAATATAGGCCACGCAAATTAACAGGGCTACCAAAGCGAGGTAAAGCAGGCAGGAGTCAGAAGTCCTGCGCTTTCTCTTTCTCGAAATGGGAACAGTGGTTTCTTTTCTCATTCACTCCCCCAAATATTAACTCCAAATGTAAAATGTTATTTCGACGGCGGAAAGCTAATTCCTGCGTGAAAAGATTAAGGCTCCCGGTTCTATTAAAAAAAAACGGGGGTTTGAGACCCTTTGAGACTACAGCAGGTACTGGTGGGTTTTGCTGCTGCCCCTTCTGTGTAAGGGCAGAACAAAGGAAAAGATGCTCCCCACACCGACCTTGCTTTCTACCTGAACACTTCCATTGTGGGCATCAATTATATGTTTGACGATGGAAAGTCCCAGACCGGTACCCCCCTGCTCCCGGGAGCGCGCCTTATCCACCCTGTAGAACCTTTCAAAAACCCGGGAGAGGCTTTCCGGCGGTATACCAATACCATTGTCCTGCACGTCCACCTTTAATTCATCTTCCCAGGCTGTAGCACGGATTTCAATTTTACCACCCGGCTGGGTATAGCTGACTGCATTGTCGATGAGGTTAATTAAGACCTGATTCAGCATATCGGGATCGCCTGGAACCTGCGGAAGATTATCAGGCAAATTAATACTTATCTCAATATTTTTTTCCTGAGCCCGGGATTTCAGGATGGCAACCGTCCTCTGGATCAGGTCTTCGATTCTTAACAACTGCAGGTTCGGTACGGTCTTACGGTCTTCAATCTTGGAAAGGTTTAGCAGTTCGTCGATTAGCCTTGACAGGCGCTCGGTTTCTGTGTTCATAATTTCCAGAAACTGCCTGGCCAGTTTCGGTTCATCGATGGCCCCGTCCAGCAGCGTCTCCGCAAAACCTCGTATGGAAGTCAAGGGTGTTCTCAGCTCATGGGAAACATTGGCAACAAAGTCGCTGCGCATCTCTTCCACCCTTTTTCTTTCGGTAACGTCCTTGAGCACAGCCACAGCCCCCCCGTGTTCCACCCCAACATCCTTCAAGGGAGTCACATGGACACGGAAGACCAGCGGCTCCGGCGTAAGAATTTCAATTTGCTTTTCCACAGGACACCCGGTTTCCAGAGCCTTGCTCAGTATTTTTTCCAGTTCATTGTTGCGGATTACTCTATGAATGTTTTTACCTCTACAGCTGGCCATGTCTATACCAAAGAGTTCTTCCACCACAGGGTTAATTAGAATAATCCTCCCCCAGCTGTCCACGGCGATCACACCGTCGGCTATACTGGACAAAATGGCCTGAATCCGGTTTTTTTCCGAAATAACACTTTCCATATTGCTCTTCAGCTGTCTAGCCATATAATTTATGGAACGGGCCAGGTCGCCTATTTCGTCCTGGGCAAAATTCCGGATCTCCAGATCCAAATTTCCCCGGGCCATTTCCTGGGCGATTTCAGCCATTTCACCCAGAGGACTGATTAAACGCCTATACATAATCAAAGCAAGAATGGCGGAACAGATAAAGGCAGTAGCTGCAGCTCCCCAGAGGCTAACCCTTTGCACAGAAATAAGCTGTGCCAAAGCAAAAAAAACCAGGAAGAGTAAAAAGTAGCTGGCAATCGGCCTCCAGCCAAATCTCCAGAAAGTACCCAGTTTGATCAGCAACGCCAGCCCTCCCTAAATCTATAGCCTACTCCACGTACAGTTTCGATAACCTGTTCTCCTCCCGGTAGAATTTCCAGTTTATGCCGGATGTGCCGGATATGGACGTCCACAGTACGGGAATCCCCGGCGTAATCATAGCCCCAAACCTGCTCTAAAAGCTGTTCCCTAGAGAATACCTTACCGGGGTGCCGGGCCAGGAAGCGAATCAATTCAAATTCCTTAGGAGTAAAATCCTGCTTCTCCCCATCTATATAAACAGCAAACCTGTCCTCATCAATGACCATCCGTCCGTAATCAAGACGCGATGCCAAAGCTTCTTCCGCCCCGCTTCCTCCCTTGGGTGACCGCCTCAGCCTTGCTTTAACCCTGGCCACCAGCTCCCGGGGACTGAAAGGCTTGGTCACGTAGTCATCAGCGCCCATTTCCAGTCCCAGGACACGGTCCAGCTCATCAGCCCTGGCGCTGAGCATAATAATGGGTATCTTCCTTGTTGCGGGATCCTGGTGCAGTTCCCGGCAAACCTCCAGGCCGCTGATTTCAGGGAGCATCACATCAAGCACAATCAAATCCGGCTTCTCGCTGCGGGCCAATTCGAGAGCCCGGGCGCCGTCCAGGCAAGTTAATACCTCATACCCTTCCCGTTCTAGATTAAAGCGGACCAGTTCCAGTATATTTTTCTCGTCGTCCACCACCAGTATCCTTGGCATCCCCCATCACCTTTCGAATTGCCTCGGTCTCCCTTAAATGTTACCTAAAAGTAGCTGGCCTGAAAAAAACAGTTCCTAATAAGGCTGCCTGTAGATCTATTTTAACATAATTAGAGCCGCCATCCGGCCTGTATTTCCCCTCTGAGCCCGGTAGGAAAAAAAATATTGCTGATGGCAGGAGGTGCAGATTTGGGAAGACACAATGTTTTCAGCCTTGAGACCGGCATCCAGAAGGGTACGGCGGTTTGTTTCCCACAGATTCAACCGCCACCGGCCGGAGGAAATGGGAACAGCCAAATCCTGGATTTCCGGAAAACTATCTTGAAAGGGACCCATGACACTTTCATCCACCTCGTAACAGCAGGGCCCCACAGAGGGACCGATGCCTGCCAGGCAATCCCCCGGATCCACGCCAAAAGAATCCCTCATCTTTTTCAGGGTTTTTTCTGCGATTTTTAATGCTGTGCCTTTCCACCCGGCATGGGCAATGGCAATGACCCCTTTTACGGGATCGAGCAGGAAAACCGGTACACAATCAGCATAATAGCTGGACAGGGGGACCCCTGCAATGCCAGTTACCAGGGCATCGGTGGCGGGAAGGGAATCTTTATCGGAGATTGCACCCCTGCCCCTGTCCTCCAGGCCGACTACTTCAATACGGTCCCCATGGACCTGCCTGCCGGCAACTAAATGCGCCGGGTTGAGTCCGAGGGCTGCACAGGCCAACTGACGGTTGGTCCGGACGTTAGCCTCGTCATCCCCAACGTGAAAGGCAGTATTTAAAGAGCTATAGGGCGCTCCGCTAACACCGCCGTTACGGGTTGTAAAACCGTGGATTACTTTGCCGGAATTCTCAAAGTGGGGAAATGTATAAAACTGCAGGCTGCCTTTAAAAGTGAGTTGCATTTTGAAAGCCCTTTCTTTAGATTCCAGAGGTATTAACCGTTTTTTCCTCAATGAAAGCTTCCAGTTCAGCCATGCGGTTGATTATATCCTCCCGGTACAAAGGATTGACCCCGGCAGAAAGAAGGTTGCTGATTTTAGCGCTCAGAGAACGGTAGGCCTGTTTGACGGCTGCATCGGGATCAGCAGCAAGTGGGGTCAATTCTACAACCTGCCGCCAGGTTGGAATTGTAGCTTTTAAGCCTGTTTCCACCCGGATCAGGTCTGCCAGGGTTGCTGTGGCGTCAGGCTCCCCGTGAACCAGGAAAACTTCCCGGGGAGGGCTGGAAAAGCTATTAATCCACTTTATAAGCCCCGCCTGGTCGGCATGGGAGGAGTAGCAGTCAATATATCTAATATCAGCCTTGACAGCTATTTCTTCACCAAATATACGCACGCTCTTTTGTCCATCCAGGATTTGCCGCCCCAGGGTGCCTTCAGCCTGGTAGCCGATAAACAACACCGTACTCTCCGGCCGCCAGAGATTGTATTTTAGATGATGCCTGATCCGTCCGGCCTCGCACATGCCGCTGGCGGAGATAATAATGGCGCCGCTGATCTGGTTCAAGGATTTTGACTCCTCCGCTGAAAGGGTAAACTTCAGGGACGGGTGGCCGATGGGATTTTCCAACCTTTGAACAAGCTCTCTGGCTTCCTGGTCGTAGCAGTCGCGGTGCCTTTGAAAAACACTGGTTGCAGCTGTGGCCAGCGGGCTGTCGATGTAAACCTGCATGGGGGGCATCCTTTGTTCTTCCATTAATAAAATCAGGTGGTAAAGCAGGTCCTGGGTCCGCTCAACCGCAAAGGCGGGGATAATCAGGTTACCTCCTTTTTTATAAGTATCCCAGATTATCCCGTGCAATAATTCGATTTCTTCATCGCAATGCTGCTGGTGCAGGCGGTTGCCGTAGGTAGATTCCATAATGACGTAGTCTGCTTCGGCAATTATCGTAGGATCATTAATGATAGGACGGTCATGATTACCAATATCCCCGGAAAAGACGAGTTTTATTTCCGAAGAGCCCTCCTCTACCCAGACCTCGATCATGGCCGAACCAAGGATATGTCCCGCATCCACGAAACGCACCCGGATATCGGGGGTAATCCGGATGATCTGGTCATAGCCGGCAGGTTGAAAAAAGGGAAGGCTCTTATAGGATTCATCTACGTTGTAAACCGGTTCTATCACCGGCTTTCCAGCCCGGCGGTTCTTGCGGTTCTTACGTTCAACCTCCATTTCCTGGATGTACCCGCTGTCGGGAAGGAGTACCTCACATAGTTCTATGGTTGCAGGGGTGGCATAGATTTTTCCTCTAAAACCATGCTTAACAAGTTTTGGAATCAGGCCGCTGTGGTCAATGTGGGCATGGGTAAGCAAAACATGCTGAACGCTGCGGGGCGGTACGTAAAAGCTGCCGTAATTCCTTTCCCGGATTTCTTTTGAACCTTGAAACATTCCACAATCGATCATGATCCTTGATTGAGAGGTTTCCACAAGAAAACATGAACCTGTAACTGTGCCGGCAGCCCCCAAAAACTGAATACGCATAATCTCCTCCTTGTTTTTGTTTAAAATATAACCTGAACGTGCCTAATCCTCCTTTTTGTTGCTGAAGTAATTACTCGCCGGCACCCGAAAACCCTTTTCTTAACAATAAAAAGCCTCGCCGGCCTTGACATTGGGTTTTATCACGATTAATCTAAAGATTGACGATTACAGCCTATATTCATAAATAATAGAACCAAAGGAAGGAGGGCATCCTCCAGTGCCCATTTACGAATTCCGGTGCAAAGGGTGCGGCAACCGCTTTGAAAAACTCTGCCCCCTTGGTGAAACCGGAGCAGGTTTAAAGTGTCCTGAATGCGGCAAGCAAGCCCCTGAGCGGGTTATGTCTGCTTTCCAGACCCGCGGCATAGCTGGCGGCACCGGCAGCTGCGGCTCCTGCAGTTCCAAAAATTGCGGGAGTTGCGGTCACTAGACGGGGCTGTTAGCACCCTGTTCCCTCTGTCCCTGTATCGACGAGTCAGGGCAACAGATCTGCCTGAAAATATCCTTGAGCCGCCATTATGATCCTTCTGCCGTCACCTCAGCAGCTCCTAAGGGTTATGTGTTTCTTTATATTCAATTTGTGAAGGGAGGCAAATATACTGCCTCCCTTCTGGCTTAGAATTACGAAGAAATAAAGTAGAAATATATTAAATCCAACATTCCCGCCGCGTCAGGGACGATCAAACCAGTCTGGTAAGCCGGCTGTAATCTTAAAAACGGCAGCGCAGTTCAACATTATCTATTAACACGGAACTGGTGTTGGTTGCAGCCGGTTCAAAGGTAAAACGGACATCGGCAAACCTTGCGCCCGAAGGAACACGCCCCGTGGACA
This sequence comes from Pelotomaculum sp. DTU098, assembly GCA_001512635.1. Classification (GTDB taxonomy): domain Bacteria; phylum Bacillota; class Desulfotomaculia; order Desulfotomaculales; family Pelotomaculaceae; genus DTU098. Next base: position 7,361 of record LFSA01000069.1, read on the forward strand.
GGCTGTACCGCTGAAAGCGGTCGTTGGGTATATTATCCTGGGAGTAGCGGGGCTCGGTTCTGCCCACAAAATTATTGTTTCTGTCATAATAAAAGATCTCCACAAAGAGCGTGAACCTGGCAACACCAGGACGGACCCGTTCCCTTGCCCCCCAGCTCAACTCATAAATCCTGCCCGCTTCAATATCAACTCTCTGGGACAGCACAGCCCTGGAACCGGGCCTGGCGCCCATTTCCGCAGCAAAGGCGCCTTGTCCGGAAAGTGAACTGCGGGCTAAGTTGCTGCCCGTCCACCCGGTTGGAGGCGCTGAGGGGTTGGGCCATCTTTCAAATCCCGGGTTGGTCAGAACGTTTCCAGGCGGGCAAGGCGTAGGGGTGGGCCTGGGCGTAGGAGTTGGCCTGGGTGTAGGCGTTGGCCTGGGTGTCGGGGTGGGCCTGACTGCAGTAATAGTAATCCTTGTAGCAATGGTCTCACCCTCAAAACCCTGGGCCAGGTTAGTCCCTTCGATTACGAAGTTGCCCGGAACAACCTGCACTCCCTGGTTGTTTCTCTGGTTCCAGGTTTCACGGAACACCTGGCTCTGCCCCGGCCTTAAGGTAACAGTTCCCGTCACCTGGGCGAAGAACCGGCCCGCAGACCAGCGCCAGACTTCCCTCAAACCAGGCTGGCGCCTTGCTACAAGCTCAAACCGCTGAGCGGTCCGGTAGCGGAGTACGATGGTCCGGTTGCTGACATTCGTTTTGGAAAAGGTAATACGAACCGGTTCACCCTGCCGGTAAGTACTCCTGTCTGTGAAAATACGGTATAACAATCCCCTGACCTGCCTGGTCTGATTAACTCCGCCAACACTTTCGGCCGGCTCTACTGTCCCCCCGCCAGTTCCAGTTTCCGGAATGATAAGTACCTGCCCCACATTGATGAGATCCGGGTTTGTAATATTATTAGCCTCCACCAATGCTTCAACTGTAGTACCGAACCTGCTTGCTATTGAGAACAAGGTATCTCCCGTCTGCACAGTATAGGTGGCCATTCTCATCCTCCTTTCAATTGCCATAGACATATTTTTTTTATCTTATGCCTTCTCTGTTTTAAGGGTGAGTGCAGACAGGTTGCAGTAGAGTATTCCTTTGTTAATCCCACAAAAATTTTTGCGGGATTAAATCTTCATGTTTATATAGAATTGTTTTACATGTTATAATGGTACAGTTAAACAAATTTAAGGGGATGCATATTATTGGCAACGATCCGCGAGGCAGAATTGCCTGGACTTGGAAAAAAATACCAAATGATGCTTGATGACGGAACGCAGGTAGTCGTAATAATACATGATGACGGCACAAGGGAAATGTTTTATTTTGACGATGAAGAAGATGAGCCCATTGCCTCCATATCCCTAACGGATCAAGAATCCCGCCAGCTGGGTTCCATCATCGGCGGCTCTTTTTACCAGCCCAAGAGTCTCGAAAAACTTGATGCCGCAATTGCCGAACTGCGTATTGAGTGGTTAAAAGTAGAGCCGGGTTGTGAAATAGAAGGAAAAAGCATTGGAGAATTGGGATTGAGGAAAAACCACGGTGTCATCGTTATTGCCGCATTGATGAACAAGGACAAGGGCGGAAAAGAAATCGTTGCGATTAACCCGGGGCCGAGTTTTGTATTCCAGCCGGGACAAACAGTGATTACAGCAGGGAGAAACGACAAAATGAAACTTATTGAAAAAATGTTTGGGGCTAAACAGTAACTTGGCACCAGACGTTATTCTTAATACCGGCCTTGCTTTTGTCTTTATCACACTGGCTTCCCTGTTGGCTGCACGGCTAAACTTTTCCTCAATACCCCTTCTGATCCTACTGGGTATGCTGGTGGGGCCCTATGGCCCTGTTATCGGAACAGTTTCCCTCCAGCTCATTACATCCACCGAATCCATAGAACTGCTCTCACGGCTCGGCGTTTTGCTGTTGCTGTTTTACCTGGGACTGGAGTTTTCCGCCGGCAAGCTTGCCAAGGCGGGAAAAAACATGTTCAAAGGCGGCACTGTCTACGTCCTGCTTAACTTTTTGAGAGGCCTTGGAATCGGCTGGCTTTTCTTTAATTCCTGGACGGAAGCACTGGTTGTGGCCGGCATCACGGGTATTTCCAGCAGCGCCATCATTACCAAACTCCTGGTTGACCTGAAGAGGGCCGCTAACCCGGAAACAGAGCTTATTCTGGGGATCATGGTTTTTGAAGATGTCTTTATCGCCGTGTACCTGTCGGTCCTTTCGGGAATACTCGTACCGGGCGGCTTCAACATCGGCAAGCTTTTGCTCAACATCCTGGTAATCCTGGCTTTTATTCTATCCCTGATCGTCTTCGGCAAGCGGATCAGCGGCTTTCTCGGCAAACTTTTTAAGATCAAGAGTAATGAAGCATTTTCAGTTATAATCTTCACCCTGCTGCTGATGATGGGGGTTTTAGCGGAAAAACTGCATATCACCGAGGCCATCGGCGCCCTGCTGCTGGGTCTGATCCTGGCGGAAACAACCCATAACCACCGGATCCTGACTTCAATCACACCCATGCGGGACCTGTTCGGAGCAGTATTCTTTTTCTCCTTCGGCATGGCCATAGATTACAGAACTTTTCCGGATGTAGTGGTCATGTCAGGCATTGCCGTTCTGATTACAGTTGCAGGCAACATTATCAACGGTTTTATCGCTTCCTGGCTTGCGGGATATAAAAAAAGAAGGGCAACCAATGTTGCCTTCACAATTATGGCCAGGGGCGAGTTTTCAATTATAATTGCCGGACTTGCTGCATCTGCCGGCCTGAATCCGCAACTTCCGGCCTTTGCCGCACTATACGTGCTTGCCCTGGCCTTTATCAGCCCTGTCCTGGCTAAAAACACCGCGTTTTTCTATAATCTACCCGGGATAATTCATCTAAAAACTCCCAAACCAGAAACAACTCCCTGACTGCAGCCTGCCTGGAAAACAGGCGTGTTTTTAAATAACGAGTACAATTCCAGGAACCCTAAGCGGGATGTCCCTGTGACCATCCCGCTTCCTGATCTTGAATTATTCTCCGGGATACTTTCAAATGGCTGCAATTCTCTATGGATTCGACCCGTAATTCCCTCTGGGGATTAGTGGCGCATCAGGCGGCACCTCTCCCCATTACCGTAAGTCTGCACTATTTCCTTTGCTGCAATCTCGAACAAAAAGCAACTGACCGCTTCTGTTAGGCAGTTTAAGGTTAAGGTTAAACCGGCGGAGATGAGCCACAAAAAACTATTATTTTATACGCTGCTCGTGCCTGGGGTCGGTAAAAGTGTTGACTTCCACCAATATGACGTCCGCTCCAATTTTTCTGATTTTTTCCCAGGGCACCACGATTTCTTCTTCCTTTGAGAAAAAACCGAGGAACCTGCCGCCACCATCACCGGGCAGAACTATGGCGGTAATTTTTCCTTCTTCCATATCCACTTCTATATCCTTGATCAGGCCAAGTCTTCGCCCGTCCACAACATTGACAACTTCCCGCGCCCTCAAATCAGATATCTTAACCACACCAAACACCCCCTATATTTATATGTACGGAGGAACGCCTGCTGAACAAAAATTTTAAGCAGCAATAATTTTGCTGCTTAAACATTGTAAATTATGTAGAATAAATAAAATTAAACCTCAGGGGGCCAGGACCCTGTGAGGTTATTATTATTCGATAATCATGTTTAACCTACCACTTCATACCCGGCTTCTTCTATGGCTTCAGCCAGTTTTTCAGGTGCGGCGGTGCCGGTGACCACAACTTCCTTTTTCTCCAGGTCTACCTGCACTTTTTCTACACCGGGGATCCCTTTCAGGGCTTCTTCCACCGCCCTCTGGCAATGGCTGCAGCTCATGCCCTCGACGGTAAGTTTAATTTCTCCCATTTTTTCACCTCCTTGCTGGAGTCTCTCGTTAAGCTTCAGGGTTGTAACGTTTTAAGAGCAGGGAGTTGGTTACCACCGAAACTGAGCTGAAGGCCATAGCCAGGCCTGCCATGACGGGTGTGAAGACGCCAAAGATGGCCAGGGGAATGCCTGCCAGGTTATAGAAAAAGGCCCAGAAGAGGTTTTGCTTGATCTTCCGCAGGGTCTGCCGGGACAGTTTGATGGCATGGACAATGGCGCGCAGGTCGCCGCTGATCAGGGTGATCGAAGCGCTTTCCATGGCCACATCTGTACCCGTTCCTATGGCCATTCCCGTATCGGCGGTGGCCAGAGCAGGCGCGTCGTTAATTCCGTCACCCACCATGGCCACAACCCTGCCGGCTTTTTTCAGTTTGTTGATTTCTTCGGCCTTATTTTCAGGCAGCACTTCAGCCATCACATGCTGGATACCCACCTGCCGGGCAATGGCCCGGGCCGTCCGTTCCTGGTCTCCAGAGAGCATGTAGACCTCCAGGCCCAACTGCTTGAGCTCGGCAATGGCCTCGGCGGAGTGCTCTTTGACCGTATCGGCCACTGCAACCAGCCCGGCCAGACGGTCGTCGGCCATTACCACCAGCACGGTTTTTCCCTCTTCCTCCCAGCGGTTTTTTGTCGGCAACACCACAGATAGATCCACATGCCTGGAACCCGCCAGTTTCTCGTTCCCGACGTGCCAGACCAGGCCGCCGGCCCGGAAACGGATGCCTTTTCCTGGAAAGGCCTCGAAATCCCTGGCTTCCAGGGTCAAATCAAGCCCAGCCTCCCGGGCCCGCCTTACTACTGCCTGCCCCACAGGGTGTTCCGACTTGCTTTCTCCCGCCGCCACCGCCTGCAAGAGTTCCTTTTCTTCGAAGGGTGGCAGGACCAGCAGGTCGGTCACCGAGGGTTCCCCCCTGGTGATGGTGCCGGTCTTGTCCAGCACCACGGTATCAATCTTCCCGGCTCTCTCCAGGTGCTCACCGCCCTTGATTAAAACCCCCTTTTCCGCGCCCAGCCCCGTGCCCACCATGATTGCAGTGGGGGTGGCCAGACCCAGGGCACAGGGACAGGCAATGACCAGCACCGTAATCATGCGCACCATAGCGGTTGTGGCATCCGCTCCGGCCAGGTACCAGCCGCCGAAGGTGAGCAGGGCCACAACCACCACCACCGGCACGAAGATCCCGGAAACCCTGTCCGCCAGCCGCTGGATGGGCGCTTTGGAACCCTGGGCAGCCTCCACCAGGCGGATAATCCTGGCCAGAGCCGTGTCTTCGCCCACCCTGGTTGCCCTGAAGGTGAAGCTGCCCTGTTTATTAATTGAAGCGCCGATTACTTCGTCCCCCGGCCCTTTGTCCACCGGTACGCTCTCCCCGGTGAGCACGGACTGGTCCACGCTGGAATGCCCCTCGACGATAACCCCGTCTACGGGAATCCGCTCGCCCGGCCGGACCAGAACCAGGTCGCCCGGCTCAACCTCTTCCACAGGTATATCTTCTGCAACCCCGTTCCGGATGACCCGGGCTGTCCTGGCCTGCAGGCCCATGAGTTTCTTGATGGCCTCCGAGGTTTTCCCCCGGGCTATCGCCTCCAGCAGCCTGCCCAGAAGGATCAGGGTAATCACTACGGCAGCGGATTCAAAGTATAAGGGGCTCCAGCCCATAAGCACCGCAGCCAGGCTGTAAAAATAAGCTGTGGAAGTGCCCAGCGCCACCAGCACGTCCATGTTGGCCCCACCTGTCTTGAGGGCGTGGTAGGACCCGCGGTAAAACTGCCACCCGGCCACGAACTGAACCGGCGTAGCCAGAGCCAGTTGAAGCCAGGGGTCAAGCATAAAATGATGCCAGCCGGCCATTTCAGCCACCATCATCCAGAGCAGGGGCAGAGAAAAGCAGACCGCCAGCGCGAGCCTGAACTGCTGCAGGCGGATCTCCCTTTGCCTGGCCTGCTTCTCCTCATCCCCGGCTGGATCAGCGGCCCGGCGCGCCTGGTAACCCAGTTTCTCCACCGCCCGGCGCAGTTCTCCAATTGATGTCAGGCCCGGTATATATGTTATGCTTGCCCTGCCGGTGGCCAGGTTCACTGCCGCCCGCTGCACGCCGGGCAGGGAATTTAACTTTTTCTCCACCCTGGCTGAACAGGCCGCGCAGGTCATACCCGATATGGCCAGTTCCAATTCCTCTCCGGCCACATCATAGCCAATGGCCCGGATCCTTTCCACTATGTCGCCCGGCGTGACCCGGCCGGGATCGTAGGTAAACGTCCCCTTCCCCAGGGTCAGGTTGACACTGGTCTCCAGGACACCCGGCATTTTCTTAAGCCCCCGCTCCACCCTGGCCGAACAGGCCGCGCAGGTCATCCCGGTGATGGGCAGGGATATGGTTTTGTAACTCTGGCCGTTCCCCTTGCTTACAGCCGCTCCAGCATCCACAGCCTGTCCCATGATCAATTCCTCCGTTGTTAAGGGATTTTATTAGATAAGTCGCAGCACCAGGCAGGCACACCCGGTATTAGTTTAATTCCTCTGGTTTTCTCTAACCTTTTTCTGTTTATAATTCACCGTGCAAATTCTAAATTTACTGTTAATAATTTACTATCAAAACCGGGGAGGGAACTGGCCTATTTATTAATCAATCTGAAGACTGTTTTGGTTAATTCATTAATGACATCGTCATCACCGGCTATGAGTTGTTCCTTGATACAGTTTTTCATATGTTTTTCCAGTAAAAGCCTGGCCGCCCCGTTTAGAGCGGACTGAACAGAAGCTATCTGATTCAATACGCTGTCACAGTATACTCCTTCCTCGATCATCCTCTTGATCCCCCTGATCTGCCCTTCTATGCGGTTGAGGCGGATGACAAGCTCCTGTATTGTTTTTTCCTCCTGCCAGCTTCTGCGCTTGTTATTGTCTCCGTTATGGCAATTGGGGCAATTGTTTTTCCCCTTGTGTTCATCCATCTTCTTTCTTCAACCTCCACTTGAGCATATAGTACACCCCCCTATGCTATATGTCAATAAAGATTCAGAAAACACAAATATTAGAAAACCAGGGATTATGGTGGTTGACGGCATTAATGACGCCCCGTCAACCGGCCGCAGATACCGGCATTGCTATGGGGGGATGGTTGCGGTGCATTGGCCCACAACACCGGATCCGTACTGGTCGTCCTCAACTCCGCCCGGCTGATCCGCAGGCGCTTCGGCCTTAAAGCAACAGGTAAAGTAGCTCCTGCCCTGGCGGTGTCCTTTGTCACTGAATGATAAAACAGAACCACCTTGTTAAAACAGTAAAGGACCAAAACCTTAAAAAATCATCGCAGTACGCAAAATACATGCCAGTCATTAAACCTCTTCTTCCTTCCCGCCCTTCAAATCCGGCCCCTGGTCCCGGCTAAAAAACACAACACAGGCGGGGAACCAGCTTTAGGCCTGCTTCCCCAGTACATATTTTCCCTAATGTTCCTGGCCGAATAATGAATGGCCTGTTTCTATTTTTCAAATATTTTCTTTTCACGAAAATTTAAGAACAAAAAAAGAACAATATCGTAAATAAATTGCACTTTGTATACAATGCACTTAATATAAAAAGAGCAGATTTTACGTTGCACTGGCCCCAATAATCCAAGGCAATGTGTTCAGGCCTTCAAGCAATGGAGCGAAGAAAGTCATTCCTGAAAAAACTGGAGAGATGAGCAAAATATGACAGAAATCGCTGAGAAACAGAAATTATTAGACTTGCGAAGAAAGCGGGTGTTATTAGGGGGCGGAGAAAAACAAATTGAAAAACAGCATAAGGCGGGCAAATTAACCGCCAGGGAACGGTTGAATCTTCTGCTGGACGAAGGAAGCTTTGTTGAACTCGACCAGTTTGTAACTCACCGTTGCTCAGATTTTGGTATGGACAAGTCAGAGGTTCCGGGGGAAGGTGTTGTAACTGGCTACGGCACCATAGACGGAAGACTTGTCTTTGTTTTTTCCCAGGATTTCACAGCTATGGGGGGAACCCTGGGGGAAATGCACGCCAAAAAGATCTGCAAAGTAATGGACCTGGCCCTAAAGAGCGGTGCTCCCTTTATTGGTATGAACGATTCCGGCGGCGCCAGGATCCAGGAAGGTGTTGATGCCTTAAACGGTTATGGAGAAATATTCAAGCGCAATTCCCTGGCATCCGGGGTTATTCCCCAGTATTCGTTAATTTTGGGACCGTGTGCAGGTGGGGCTGTTTATTCTCCTGCCCTCACGGATTTTATTTTCATGGTTAAGGGTACGTCAAATATGTTTATTACCGGGCCTCAAGTGATAAAGTCGGTAACCGGTGAAGAAGTTAGCCCGGAGGTTCTGGGTGGTGCGGAAACCCACAGCAGCCTTAGCGGCGTAACCCATTTTTACGCTAATAGTGAAGAGGAATGCTTCGCCCAGTTCAAGGAATTGTTCCGCTACCTTCCCCAGAATAACCTGGAGGATCCGCCCCGGGTTGCCTGCGATGACCCAATTGGACGCTGCTCCGATGAACTTTCGGAAATCATCCCCTGTAAAGCCAATAAACCTTACGAGGTCAGGGATATCCTCAATTTAATTCTGGACGATGGCAAGTTCTTTGAAGTGCAGGCAAATTATGCCACCAACATTGTTATCGGCTACGGCCGGCTTAACGGAAGAACGGTGGGTATCATCGCCAACCAGCCAAAGGTGCTGGCAGGTTGTCTTGATATTAACGCTTCGGATAAAGCTGCCAGGTTCGTCCGTTTCTGTAATGCCTTCAACATCCCTCTTCTCACGCTTGTTGATACCCCGGGTTATTTGCCCGGAGTCAAGCAGGAGCACGACGGGATTATCCGCCACGGAGCGAAGCTGCTTTTTGCTTATTCAGAGGCCAGCGTGCCCAAAATTACGCTCATCCTTCGCAAGGCCTACGGTGGCGCCTATGTCGCCATGTGCTCACGCTCACTGGGCGCTGACATGACCCTGGCCTGGCCTACAGCGGAAATAGCCGTGATGGGGCCTGAAGGAGCTGTTAACATAATCTTCCGGAAACAAATAGCTGCCGCCCCGGATCCAGAGGCCATGCGCAGCAGTAAATTGGAGGAGTACTGCGCAAAAATCGCCAATCCCTACGTGGCTGCGGCCAGGGGTTACATCGACAGGGTGATCGACCCGAGGGAAACCCGCCCGGCCTTGATCCAAGCCCTGGAGGCCCTGCCGGATAAAAGGGAAGGCAGACCCGCCAAGAAAAACGGGAATATTCCACTATAGGTAGGAGAGATGAAAATGTCCGTTGGAATGCTGGCTTTAAAATTGAGCATTAGCGGGATGGGAGCCACTTTTTTGATCCTCGGCCTTCTCGGCCTGATGATGCACTGTTTCAGGTACGCCTTTAACACCGGCAAGCTAGCCGTGGCCGGGAACGCTTCCGGTTTGCCCGGGCACCTCCCCGCCGAGGAAGAAGAGGAAGAAAAAGAAGAACTGGTTGCTGTCTGCGCTGCAG
>LFSA01000012.1 GCA_001512635.1 Pelotomaculum sp. DTU098
TCCTTTTCTGAGACGGTTATAGTTATCTCTCTTTATCAAACAGTGCCTTGACACTATCCCTGTTTGCCGAAAACTTGACAAGATCAATAGTGTTCGTTAGAATCAAGATATTGGTAATTATGGACTAAAAGCTGCGAAGGGGAAGAGTAGGCCGTGCTTAAAAACCGGACAGAGAGCGGGGTGAGGTGAAAGCCCGTCGGGGATTGCCGGCCGAAGATGGCCCTGGAGCTGTGCGGCTGAAATTAAGAAGTAAGCCGTGCCGGATTCCCCGTTACAGGACCAGGGTATGGGGATAATTCCCTGTACCCGCTGAGGCCGTCTTTGCGAAAGGGCGGTAAAAAAGGGTGGTACCGCGGAAATCAATACCCCGCCCCTCTGGCTTCAAGGGCGGGTATTTTTTATGCTCAGGCAGCTTCATTAGCAAGGGAGGAAGACATCATTGAAAAAGAAAAAGTTTTATATCACAACACCCATTTACTACCCCAGCGGTAACCTGCATATCGGCCATGCTTATACCACTGTGGCGGCGGACGCCATGGCCCGCTATAAAAAAATGACTGGTTTCGACACCTGGTTTTTGACAGGCTCGGACGAGCACGGCCAAAAAATTGAGCGGGCTGCAGCGGCCTGTGGAGAGCAGCCCCAGGCCTATGTGGACAGGATCGTTGCCAGCTTCAAGGACCTCTGGAAGCGGTTGGAGGTGGAATACGACGATTTTATCCGTACCACCGAGCCGCGCCACCAGGAAGTAGTGTCCCGGTTTTTCCAGAAGCTTTATGACCAGGGTGACATCTACAAAGCCAGCTACGAGGGCTGGTATTGCTCGCCCTGTGAGGCCTTCTGGGCGGAAAGCAGGCTGGAGGAGGGCAACTGCCCCGACTGCGGGAGGCCGGTGGAACTGCTCCGGGAAGAAAGCTACTTTTTCAAATTGTCTAAATACGCCGGCCGCCTGCTCCAACACATTGAAGAAAACCCGGATTTTATCCAGCCTTTGTCCCGGCGCAACGAAATGATCAGTTTCATTAAAAGCGGCCTGGAGGACCTCTGTGTAACAAGGACCACCTTCAACTGGGGTATCCCCGTTCCCTTTGAACCCAGGCATGTTATTTACGTCTGGGTGGACGCCCTGGTCAATTATATTTCGGCCCTGGGTTACGGCACTGAGGACGACAGTCTCTTCCAGAAATACTGGCCGGCGGACGTGCACCTGATGGCTAAGGACATCGTGCGCTTCCACACCATTATCTGGCCGGCGCTTTTGATGGCCGCCGGGCTGGAGCTGCCCAAAAAGGTGGTGAGCCACGGCTGGATCCTGCTGGAGAGCGGCAAAATGTCGAAATCAAAGGGGAATGTTGTGGACCCCCTGGTCTTGATTGACAAGTACGGTGTAGACGCTATTCGCTATTACCTGCTCCGGGAGCTGCCCTTTGGTTCGGACGTCCAGTACAGCGAGGATGCCCTGGTTGACAGGATTAATAAGGATCTTGCCAATGATCTGGGAAACCTGATCAGCCGCTCCACAGCAATGATTGTGAAATATTTTCAAGGGCATGTTCAGGCGCCCGGTCCTGCCGCGGGTCCGGACGGGGAGCTCATTGAGCTTGCCATCAGGACTCCTGAAGAGGTTGAGGAATGTATGAACAGGGTTGACCTGTCCAGCGCCCTTGCTGCCATCTGGCGCCTGGTGGGACGGGCCAACAAGTACGTGGATGAGACGGCTCCCTGGAACCTGGCCAAGGACCCGGCCCAAAGGGAGCGCCTGGCCACGGTAATGTACAACCTGGCCGAATGCCTGCGCTTTATAACAATCCTGGCCTCCCCCTTTATGCCCCTCTTCCCCCGCAGGGTTTTTGACCAGCTGGGGATTGAGGACAACCCGGCTATTCAGACCTGGGAATCCCTGACCTGGGGCAAACTGCCCGTGGGAACCGTTGTCAAGCGGGGACCGGCGCTTTTCCCGCGGATCGACACAAACGCAAACTAACCCTGCCGGCCGGGCAGGCTGGATTGGGCGGAAAAAACGGCCAAATGTCTCTGGTAGGTACGATCTACAGTTTATGGTATAAAGGACGGGTGTGACATGATCCTCTTTGATACCCATGCCCACCTGGAGGGCGAAGAATACGATGCCGACCGGGAGGAGATGATTGCCCGGGCCAGGTCCGCCGGGGTAGTTCATATTGTCAACGTGGGCTATGATCTGGAATCATCCCGCCGGTCGGTCAGGCTGGCGGAAGAATATGACCTGATTTATGCGGCTGTGGGTATTCACCCCCACGATGCCGCGGCAGCCGGGAGCGGTTACCTGGAAGAATTAAAGGAAATGGCTGCCCATCCCCGGGTGGTAGCCCTCGGCGAAATGGGCCTGGACTATTACCGGGATCTTTCCCCCCGCCCGGTACAACAGAGAGTTTTTAGAGAGCAGCTGGCCCTGGCCCGGGAGCTGGACCTACCCATTATCATCCACGACCGTGACGCCCACGGTGACCTCATGAAAATCCTGCGGGAAAACCCGCCGGGGCCCGCAGGCGGCGTTATGCACTGCTATTCCGGGAGCTGGGAAATGGCCCGGGAGTGTCTGGCCCTGGGACTTTACATATCCTTCGCGGGCCCCGTAACCTATCCCAACGCCAGAAGGCTCAAGGAATTGGTTTCCCTCGTGCCCCTGGACCGCCTCCTCATTGAAACCGACGCCCCCTATCTTTCCCCGGTGCCTTACCGGGGAAAACGCAATGAACCGGCTTACCTCGCCTGCACCGCGGAGGAGATCGCCCGCTTGCGGGGTTTAAAAACGGATGATTTAGCGAAAATATGCACGGAAAACGGCAGGAAGTTGTTCCGAATTGCTTGAATATTATAAAATGTGAAATAAGGGAAAGTGAAAGAGTTCCATAAAACCTTTCCCGGGCGAAGTAAGAACGAGCCGTGATTTGCGTATATTAATGTGATTTTTCAAAGGGGGAGAGTTATGCTGTGAGTACCGCAAAAAGAAAAGGCCTGATTGTGGTCAATACGGGAAACGGTAAGGGCAAGACCACAGCCGCCCTGGGCATGGCCCTGAGGGCCTGGGGGCAGGAGATGAAGGTATTAATGCTTCAATTCATCAAGGGTGGGTGGAGGTACGGTGAGCTGAAAGCAGCCGAGAAATTGGCCCCTGGCTTCGAGATCAGGCAGATGGGGGAGGGTTTCATCAAGGGGAAGGACGACAACTCCCTGGACGAGCACCGCCATGCTGCCCGTCAGGCCCTGGAAACCGCCAGAAAAGAAATAGCCTCTGGCTCGTATGATATGATTATCCTGGATGAGGTTCTCTATGCGGTACACTATGGTCTGATTGAACTGGCTGATGTTTTGGAACTCCTTGATCAAAAACCGGAAATGCTTCACCTGGTCTTGACCGGCCGCAATGCCCCGCCCCAGATTATTGAACGGGCCGACCTGGTTACGGAAATGCGAGAAGTGAAACACCCCTTTACCCAAGGTATTGCCGCCCAGAAAGGGATTGAATATTGAGCGCCCTGCAGCGGGCTCTGAAAAAAACTGCTTGCGGTCCGGTATCTTTTTTAAAGGAGGGGAGTTGCCGGTGCGTCAGGTGCCGGTTTATATAGCATGGCTGGTCAACGCCTTTGAAAACAGCAGCCAGTACTCTGAATATTATCTTGATCTCCGGACGGGTGACGTCAAGTTTTTTTGTCCCATGGATTTTCCGGAGCATAGCGACAGGATCAAAAGGCTTGACCAGTCAGAAGACTTTATGAAACTGCCCAAGCTGGATAAGGAACTGGTCCGGGAAATTAAAAGGGAATTTATTGATTTAACTGATGATCCCGGAATTAAAGAGTTGCTGCAAAAAGCCCTGGCGGCAGATATCAGTTTTCGGAAGGCACTGATGGGATTGGAGGATGAATCTGTCCGGCTGAAATGGTACCAGTACCAGAATAAAAGGTATGGGGATTACCTTAAGGAGTGGTTTAGGGAAAGGGGTATTGAACTGGTTGAAAAGCCTCCGGTCAACGCGCTGGAGGTCAACAAGGGTTGTTAAGGAATTAAGATCCGGGTTTTTAGGCGCCCCGGGTCTATTTTTTTCCCGCCCGCTTAAGGGGGCTGAAACCCGCGTATGCAGGGTGTTTTAGCTCCCGGGAGGGAAGGAAATAGCAGCCTGGAGGGTTAAATGGAAAAAATCGACAATAATAAACCCTATCCAGATCCGCCAACTTGTAGTAAAATAATAATGTGTCAGGCAAATGCCGGCACAAGAACCAGGCCGCCTATCCCTTTGCTAGTTTTCCACAGATCAGGTTGGAAGCTACAAATTTTAGCCGGACTTGGCTTCAAAGGAGGCATTTAATGAGTTGGAGCAGACTGTTGAATTGGATAAGACCAGACAACCCCAAAGGTTCAGAGGCACCCCGGCAGCGGGGCGTTTTGTTCCTGAGGGCAGTTGTTCTTGCAGTGTTTGTAGTGTTTTTTGTTTGTGGATACGCCTGGGCGAAAAAGACCGTTGTCCTGGTTGTCGACGGTGAGGAAGCCACCGTGCAGGCATTTTCCACCACGGTGGGGGGGCTTCTGGAGAAGCAGGGGATTTCCCTGCAGGAAAAGGATGAAGTGATTCCTGCACCCGAAACACCGCTGAGGGACGGGATGGTTATTTGCGTCAACCGTGCTGTAAATTTAAGCATCAGTGTCGATGGAGGTGTAATTGCGGCCAGAACCAGGCAGGCTAAAGTAAAAGATGTTCTTGCCGAGTACCAGGTCAGCCTGGGGGAGGAGGACGTGGTGGAGCCGGGACTGGAAACACCCGTCACTCCGGAGATGAAAATCCGAGTAGACAGGATCCGGACTGTAACCGAAGTCTGCGAGGTCCCTATCGACTATGAAACCCAGAAAAAATACACTGTGAAGCTGCCCCAGGGCTCGACCCGCGTAGTCCAGGAGGGCAAGCCGGGTGTAGAGCGGCAGACCTGGCAGGTTGTTTACAAAAACGGCGAGGAGGTCAACCGCCAGCTGGCCCACCAGGAGGTTGTTGCAAAGCCCGTTGACAGGGTAATCATGGTTGGCAGCGGGATGGTTGTTTCCCGGGGCGGTGAGACTTTCAGGTATTCCGAGGTCAGGGAGATGGTGGCATCAGCTTACACCCATACGGGTAACAATACCGCTTCGGGTATATATCCCCATTACGGGGTGGCAGCCGTCGACACCTCCGTTATTCCCATGGGTACGAAGATGTACGTGGAAGGATATGGCTACGCTATAGCCAGGGACCGGGGCAGCGCCATTAAAGGAAACCGCATTGATCTCTTCTTTGAAACCCGCAGCGAAGCAATGAGCTGGGGAGTCAGGCGGGTTAAGGTATACTTCTTCGACTGAGGTTAAAGGGCCGCAAGGCCCTTTTTTAATTGTCCTGTTGCTCCCCCCGGTGAGTGTGGTTTTATGTTTTGCCCGGGGAAAGAATATGCGGGTGTGCCGCTAAATCCACAATTATTTAGAGATGGGCTTTGAAGGAATGGGCGTAGGAGGGGATTTCTTGTTCTAAATAAACGATGCCGGGGATAATCTTTATTATTTGGAGGAGCAGTGGGGTATGCTGCTCCTTTTCATATTGGTCAGGCTGTTCAAAAGGGTTACTTGAATTAAAAAGCCGAAGGGATCTTTTTGATTTTAGCCCAAACGGGAAATAATAAAAGGAAAACCTTGATTACCTGTCGAAATTCTTGAAATCAGACGGTTTACAGGAGGACAGGAATTTGGTGGAAATAACCTCGCCTTCGGCCGTGAGGGCGATTATAAGTCGGTACGGCCTGGCCTGCCGGAAAAGCCTGGGGCAAAATTTCCTGGTGGATCAGAATATTATTAATAAAATTATCAACGCCGCTGATTTAAAAAAAACCGATTTTGTTGTGGAAATCGGCCCGGGGCTGGGAGCCCTGACCGTCCCGGCGGCCCGGAAGGTAGCCGGGTTGCTGGCCGTGGAGGTGGACCGGGGGCTGCAGCCTGTTCTGGCGGAGATCCTGGCCGGGGCGGGGAATGTCGAAGTCATATGGGCTGACGCCCTGGAAGTAAATTATGATGAAATGGTTGAAAGGATGACAGGTGGGGCTTACGGAAGGGGAGCCGGAAGCTACAAGCTTCTTTCCAACATCCCCTATGCCATTACAAGCCCCCTTTTGATCCACCTGCTGACGGGGCGCTTCAACTTTTCGCTGCTGGTTGTTATGGTCCAGTTGGAAGTGGCTGCCCGGCTCGTAGCGGCCCCCGGGGACAAGGACTATGGCGCCCTGAGCGTGTTTGTCCAGTATTATACCCGGCCGGAAAAACTCTTTCGCGTACCCAGGACGGTTTTTTATCCCCCGCCCGGGGTGGATTCCGAAGTAGTACGGCTGGTGGTGCGGCCCCGGCCGGCCGTGGAGGTGCGCAGTGAAGGGGATTTCTTTAGGGTTGTCAGGGCCGCCTTCGGCCAGCGCCGCAAAACCCTTTTAAATGCCCTGTCAGGCGCAGGCCTGGCGGTTCCCAGGGAGGCGTGGCAGCAAATTTTAGAGCAGGCCCGGATCGACCCCGGGAGACGGGGTGAAACCCTGAGCCTCCAGGAATTTGCAGCGCTCACAGAGTGCTATCTGGACTACAGGGGTTTTGGCGGCAATTAAAAGGCCGGGGAGAGCTTTGGAGAAGTAACTTTTCCTGAAAGTAGCAAGGCAGGTTCCCCGGGCAGCCGGGCTGTGCAGCTGTTTTGGCCTGTTGGCCGGGATGAAACAGGCGGCTACCTGTGCAGGTTCCGGCAGTGGCAGGAAGAAGAATGAGCCCGGGCAGTTCAGGGGTTGTCCCGTCAGGAAAGAAGGGGGAGCGTGTTATTCAGCAGTCCGACTAAGGGCAGGATGACTTTTGAGGAGATGATGCGGGATATTGTCGAATATATAAAGGGTTTCCCCGTCTCATCCTGTAAAATTATTATTGGCTCTGATTCACAGGTGAAGAGCGAGAGCTGCTTCATTACCGCCGTGATCGTCCACCGCCTGGGGAAGGGGGCCCGCTATTATTATACCAAAAAAATCCACCGCAAAATAATCAGCCTGCGCCAGAAAATTTTTTACGAAACGGCCCTGAGCCTTGAGGTGGGGGGAATGGTTCACAGGTTCTTTGCGGATGAAGGTTTAGACGATTTAGACGTGGAGATCCATATCGATGTGGGACTACACGGGGAAACCAAGGAACTCATCCGTGAGGTGGTGGGCATGGTTACCGGGAGCGGCTTTAAAGCCAAAATCAAGCCCGACGCCTTCGGCGCTTCCAGCGTAGCCGATAAACACACGAAATAATCTAAAGGATGGTCAATGCTGGCTTAAATATTTCTGCAGCAGGTCCAGACGTCTTTGGGAATGGTAACCGTCATAATTTACCGTACCGTCGGACCTGCACCGCTTTTTGTTCCGGTAAACACAGATTGCTTCCAGGCAGTCTCCGATAATGGTTGCGGCAATTTTTTCGGAGTGGGAGGCGTCTTTAGCAGGTGAGCCCAGGGCCTTATGGGGGATGGTTGTGCCTACGCAAACCTTTAAGCCGCCCTTGGCAGCCAGGGCAAGGGATACCGGGGGTATGGCCAGTTCAACCAGGGGCACTTGCGCCAGGAAGCGGCTGGATACCGCGTGGGGCCCGTGGCTGGGTGAAGCGGAGCCGAGGTCCTGTTCCAGGCCAATTTCCCGGTTTAAATTGCGCCGGTAGTGCAGGAGTTTTACAGCCAGGGGCGATAAAGCCTCCGTTTTTTCCACAGGATAACAGTTGGTCAAGGCCATGTCCACCCCTTCTTCCACCTTCCGGATTAACTCCCTCAGGTTATCCTTGATCTCGCCATCCATATCACCATCCAAGAACAGGACTGCTGTGGCGCCTTTCTTTTTGGCCGCCAATGCGCCGATAGCCCTCGGTACGTCAATGCCGAGGGCTTCCTTGTAATATAGGGGTAGTATTTGGGAAGACCTCAAATCATGGATAATTTTACAGGAAAGATCACTGCTTCCGTTGATCACAGGGATGATCAAGGCGGCTGGTAGAGCCAGCAGGGTTTCAAGGGTCTTCCGGATCCGTTTTTCTTCATTTTGAACCGGTACTACGGCAGCAAGCATTGGGCACCTCTTCTTACAAGAATATAAAACCTAAAATTGCAATGGAAACAGTAAACGATGCTTTATGGTTAATATATGGAATTAAGTAGAAGAAAGTTACCTCCGGACACACCACTGGCTTTGTCCCTTTCATATCATATAGAAAAAGTAAAGGGGATGTAGCCGGTGAAGGGCTTCGCCGTGGGGGATATTGTTGGGAGGAAGTCCTATAATCTTGATATCTACTTTAAGATCACGTCGCTTGAAAAAGGCCCGGATGGCCGGACTATAGCTAGATTAAAGGGCCTTCACATGAGGTTATGCGCCACTGCTCCCGTCGATGACCTGGTCAAGATTGATCCTGCGGATCTGGTCAATTATCTGCGGGAACAGGCCAGGGAGAACAGTGAACACCTGAGGCGCATTTTCACCAGACGGGAAAAAGTCCGGCAGTTCGCATTGGAAAGGGGCGCCAGGAAAGAGGACAAGGAGAAGAAGCCCGGCAATTTCGGAGCCGGTTCCAACGCCAACGGAATATACGGCTTTGATGTGCCCGGCAGCGTTTTGCACATAGACGGGGACAGTGATTACCTGGAACTATGCCTGACAACTTATAAGCGCCTGAGCATTCCGGCGCACGGCTACAGTATTGAGGAGAAGAAGCAGCCTGAGGTGGTGGAGGAGCTGCTTCATAAGCATACCCCAGATTTGCTGGTCCTGACCGGGCACGACGGTTTTATCAAAGGAAAAGAAGACTATACGGATATTGAAAACTACTATTCTTCAAAGTATTTTGTTGAAGCTGTAAAGGCCGCCCGCAGGTATGAAAAAAGCATGGATGATCTGGTCATCTTTGCCGGCGCCTGTCAGTCCCACTACGAGGCGATCCTGGCCGCCGGGGCGAACTTTGCCAGTTCTCCCCAGAGGGTGATGATCCACGCCTATGATCCCGTCTTCGTGGTGGAGAAGATTGCCTATACCTCTATTTTCGACCCCGTTTCCATCCGGGAGGTTATCTCTGATACCATTACCGGCTTTAGCGGTATTGGCGGGGTGGAGACCCGGGGAAAATTCCGCCTGGGTTTACCAACATCGCCATATTAGGTCTTCGTACCCCTTTCTTAGGGTCCTGCATAAGATGTTGTAGGATTTTTAAGGAGGGGTGTTACCTGTATGGATCGTTATTTCAGCGCCCTGAAAAAAACCCGGGGTAAGCTTTTGGCCCTCCAAAACGTGGTAGGTGTCGGTGTGGGCTATAAAACTGCGGGGGAAGAAGACACCGGGGAACCGAGTTTTATTATTTATGTGCAAAAAAAGTTGCCTCCCAGAGAGCTGTCCAGGAGCCAGGTGGTTCCCAGAAAAATTGACGGGCTCAACACGGACGTGGTGGAAAGCGGCGTGTTCCGCATGCTCAACGCACGGACGTCAAGGGGAAGGCCCTGCCAGCCGGGGATGAGCATTGGCCACTATAAATCCACGGCGGGCACCCTGGGGGCAGTTGTCAAGGACAGGAAAACCGGGGAATTGATGGTCCTTTCCAACAATCATGTGCTGGCCAACGGTTCCAGCATTCAGGAGGTCAGAGCCAGGCCCGGAGATCCCGTACTGCAGCCGGGGCCTTACGACGGCGGCACCATCAATGACCGGATCGGCGTTTTGCACCGTTATGTGCCCCTGGTTAAAACTGTCTCCAGGGCCGACTGTCCGGTGGCTGCCGCCGTAGCCCGGGGAGGTACGCGCCTGCTCAACCTGCTCGTGGCCGATTATGAACTCAGGTTCTATAAACACTTTAAAAACGAAAATACTGTAGACTGTGCCCTGGCCAAACTTGACTCGCCGGATCTGGTTCAGGCTACCATACTGGAAGTGGGAGAAATTACAGGAACAGCTGAGATCAGGCCAGGTCAAATGGTGCAAAAAAGCGGCCGGACCACCGGACTCACCAGCGGCATAGTTAAATCAGTGGGGACCACCCTGCAGGTGGAAATGAAAAATGATGAAAAAGTGTGGTTTTCCGATCAGGTGGTCGCAGAGATGGTTTCCCAGCCCGGTGACAGCGGCGCCTTAGTCCTGAATCTGGAGAGGAAGGCAGTGGGCCTTTTATTTGCGGGTTCAGATAAATTAACAGTGTTTAACCGGATTGGACCGGTTCTGGAGCGCCTGGAAGTGGAATTATAAATAACTGAGGTCCGCTGTCTTCGGGTAATTTTGCGCCACAAGCCGCCTCACCAACTGGCTGTTCTGGCCATATATTAATAAACGAGGAGGCTTACCGCATGGCATACCCTTCATTTTTCTCAAGGGAAATTGCCTTGACCTTTTTGGGGGATAGTATCCCCGCCATTGGTCCCAAATTCACTGACCGGGAAGAAGCGGTGCTGGCTGCCCGTCGTTACTTGCAGGGAATTAACCAAATGGCGGGCGGGCCCCGGAATAATAGTCTTAGAATTGCTATCCAAAGGCAGGCGGACGGGCGGTATTCCCTTGTCATGGAGGGTTCCCGCCAGTTAATCGGGAAATTGCAGGATTTAGATGAACTTTTTATGAAAAGATTCCTTAAGGGTTTTAAAAAAAGGCTCTTTATTTTAACGTGTTTTGTCGAAGGGGTGGATGGACTGGAATGCCTCGTCCTTACCGAAGGTTTGGGGGCTGTATTTTACGCGCCCTGTGCGGTCAAAAGCTGGCGGCCATAAAGGTGTCCGGTGCCTTCCACGGAGAATACCCCTCTTTAAGAGGCATGGGGATCGGAAAGGGCGGTGACCATGGGCAATAATACTTGTGACTTTGAAAAGGGTTGTGCCTGTGGTTCGCAGCGGGGGCTTCGGGCAGGTAAGAGAAGTTTGACGGAAGAAGCCTACCAGGCCGGTAAGTGCCTGGGCTACAACCTGGGCTACAACCTGGGTTTTGAGTCAGGCTACGAGAAGGGTTACATCGAGGGCAGCAACCTGGGTTATAACAACGGCTTTGTGGCTGCTCTGAGAAATGAAGAGAGCGGGGAGGCTTCGCCTCGGCCAGAGGTCCCGGAGATACAGGCTCTCCAAAAACTGATTGCCGAAGGTAAGGTCAAGGTTTTGCTGGCGGGTTGTGGCGCCAGGGACGCGAAGTTCCTGTTTCAACTCCTGAACATTGAGGCTGTTCCATTGAGCCGGCTCCATGATTAGTTTTGACTAATATTAACAGTTGTTCCTAATTAAGAGGATACATGAAAAATTTTAGGACCTCACATAAATCTGTTAATTATACTGTTGACAGGCTTTTATAACAGCCTTTGCCAAATTGCCGTGCGATCATTATAGTAGGCTTGTACAAGCTTCCCTTGTGCAGGCCTTTTTTACCTTGTCCGAAAAATGCTTCCAAATGCCGGAGCGCCGGTTCTTCCCGGTGTTTTACAAGGCCTTTCCAGTAACGGGGCTAAAAGTGCTGAAAAGACAGCGGAAATTTTGGACAAGCCGGCCGGGAACCACAGGAAATTAGCCGGGCACGGAGAAACCGTTTAAAGGGACGAATCCCCTTTTGGCTGTTCCAAAGCCCAAAAACGGCCGCGGTTGTCCTTTGCAGAACCCGCCGGCAAACTCCAGGAGGCACAACAGAAAGGGGAAATAATGATGAGGATCCGTTCAAGTAAATTGTATATCATTCTCTTTTTAGTTGCCATATTCCTCACAGCTTCAACCGGGGCAGCCTTCCCTGCCGGGGCGGAAGCGGCAGGTGTTCCTCTGACCGCAAAGGAGCAGCAAATGGCAAATCTGATCAACCAGGCCAGGAGCGAGGCAGGCCTGTCTCCTCTGGTTATAGATCCCACGCTCTCCGGCCTGGCGCGGATTAAGGCCCAGGACATGGCTTCCTACGGATATTTGAGTCACCAGTCTCCCACCTACGGTTCGCTAGCTGATATGTTAAAGGCAGCCGGTGTTTCCTACAATTCAGCTGCGGAGAACCTGGCCAAAGCCCCCTCGGTAGCTACGGCCTTTAACGCTTTACTTGGCTCCAGAACGCACCGGGCCAATATGCTCGACGATGATTGTGACCGTGTGGGCGTAGGGGTCATTAGTAAAGGAAATTCAGCAATAGTTGTGCAAATCTTTATAGATAGTGAAGCCGGTTCCCCGGAACCGAAACCACAGCCCAAACCGGAACCGAAACCACAGCCCAAACCGGAACCGCAACCTCAGCCCCAGCCACAGCCGCAACCCAAGCCGGAACCGCAGCCACAGCCTGAGCCGGAACTTCCCTCCGGGATCAACGCCGATGAGCAGAAAATGCTGGATCTGGTCAATCAGGAGCGGGCCAAAGCGGGTTTACAAGCCCTGCAGATGGACCCAAACCTGGTCAAACTGGCCAGGATGAAAGCCCAGGATATGATCGACAAGGGGTATTTCAGCCATAACTCGCCCACTTACGGTTCCCCCTTCGATATGATGAGAACATACGGGATCAGGTACAGCTACGCCGGTGAAAACCTGGCCGGGGCGCCCAGCGTGACCAGCGCCCATACAAATCTGATGAACTCAGCGGGCCACCGGGCCAACATCCTCAACAGGAATTATACTAAAGTGGGGATCGGTGTGGTCAACGGCGGACCCTACGGTAAAATGTTTGTTCAATTGTTTATCGGTTAGCTAATTGGCAAAACAGCTGTTTTTCAAAGAAGCGGCAGCGTGTTAATTCAGGCAAGGTAAAAAAGGCCGCTTCCCTTTTACAAAAATATTCATAGTTAGAAACATAAGGAAGAGGACTTAGGTCCTCTTTTTTGCGTATTATTCCTTTTCGCTAGCTTTTTTGCACATTTCCATGTCACCCTCATATATTAGTATAGAAATGTTTTGAAAGGAGGAGTATGTATGGCTGGAACCCAACGGCTTAAGGTCTATGCGGTCCAGGGTGAAAATGGAGCCCAAGCCGTGGTCAGGGGAAAAATTGAAGTTCCTCATGCCAAGCCTGATGTAGACAAAATTCTCTCTAAAGATGCCACAGCCAATGTCAGGAAAGTAAGTATCGTCCCCAATAAGGTCATTGTAGAAGGAACCCTTAATTTACAGGTTATGTATATTGCCTTTAAGCCGGACCAGTCTGTTCACTCCATGCACGGTGATGTCAGGTTCACCACTTTTGTAGATGTGCCGGGCGCTGAGCCGGACATGGATTATTACGTCGATATTACCGTCGAGGATGTGAGCCTGACACCCAGCAGAACTGACGCCCGTAAATTCGATGTTGCGGCTGTGCTCAGTGTGTTTGCCAAGATTACGGAAGTCGATGAAATGGAAGTTCTGACTGAAGTCCCCGAAGGCAACGAAGCTCTGGAAACCGAGGACATCACGGTGGAACACCTGGTTGGCGAAAAAGCGACGAAGCAGATCATCGTCAGCGAAGAGTTTGACGTGCCCAAGGAAAAGCCGGATCCTAAAAAAATCCTGGATACTAAAGCGGAAGTTGTTATTACCGATAAAAGGCTTGTCGCCAACAAGGTGATCATTGACGGGGAGGTAAGGCTCCAGGTTCTCTATGTAGCCCTTAAGCCTGAGCAAAGTGTACATGACTTGCATCATACCATCCGCTTCAACGATTTTGTGGAGGTACCCAATGCCATGCCCGGGATGAACGTTCAGGTGCGGGCAGTTGTGGAAAGCGCTGAAGTAAACCCGGTGATCGACCCTGCCCTGGTCGCGGATGTTATCCTCAAGCTGACCGCTTTTGTAACGGAGACCAGAACGCTTTTCGACGTGCCCACCCAGCTGGAGGATGAGACCGCTTATTCCAGGAGATTGCTCAAGGTGGACCGGGAAATCGGGACCGGTGAATCCCAGGTTGTTCTGCGGGAAACCACTGAAATCCCGCCGCCGAAACCGGACATTATTAAAGTGCTTGATGCCTGGGTCGATAAGATTGATGTGACCGATAAGCGAATTCTGGATGGAAAAGTGCTTATCCGGGGCACGGCCCATGTGGAAATTGTTTACGTCAGCGATAAGCCCAGCCAGGCCGTCCACGCTCTCCATAAGGCCCTGAATTTCCGCACCATTGTGGAGATACCGGGCGCTATGCCGGACATGGAGGTCAAGGTCAAGGTGGATGCGGAATATGTAAACGTGGAGCAGGTGGGTATCGATGTGCATATAGAGGCAGTGCTGAGGGTCAGGGCAACAGTTACGGAAATGGCCCAGACCACGGTTTATGTGCCTGAATTTGAGCCCACCGAGGAGCCGGAGCCTACCGCCACGCCCTGCCCGCCCACTCCCTATACGGTAAGACCCGGCGACACGTTGAGCAAAATTGCCGCCCGGACGGGGACCACGGTACAGATGATTCTGGAGCTCAACCCTCAAATAACCGACCCGGATGTAATCGAAGTGGGTCAGGTGATCATGATTCCCTGCCCGGCTATGGGTTAATGGAAAACCGGAAGGTCCGCCGGGTTAAAAAGATAGGAAGAACGGGGTTTTGTTTCCCTCGAGTTTTAGCCGGGCGCTTTTTATAAATTAATTATTTAAGGAGGTATAAACAGGATGTCGGTGCCACAGCAGTTTTTTTTAACTGAACAACAATTTGTCAAGTGCATTGAGATCAAAGTTCCGGTGGTAATTGAATCGGCCGAAGTGCAGATCGTTGTTGACAATCACGTGACCCTGCCCGAACTGGCCGTCAAGATCGACAAAATCGTAGCCTCTGTCCGCGACCTCAAGGGCAATCTAGTTTTCGTCGACGAGACTCAATCCGGGGATGTCGTTCTGGTGCCTGGATTCGGCCACGGCCACAAGAAAGATGTAAAGGTTAGGAAGATCATCATCAGCGGTACCCTGCACAAGCAGATCTTCTATGTCAATAAGAATAATGAAGTCAGGCATACCTCTGAGGACATTCCCTTTACCAAGATGGTTGACCTGAGCAAACCCAGAGAAGTAGACAACAGGAGCGATGTTTTCGTCCAGTTCCACAGCATTGATGTTGACGTCAACTGGGAGCTGGTCCGGGCCAGCAGGCTCCACCAGACAGCCGTGATCGTCCTGACTGCCAAGGTAGCGGAAGACCGTCAGATCTTTGTCCAGACCTGCCCCAGGCCCAAAGAATGCCCGGAGGGCAACCTGGTCCGGGACGGCGGCCTGGAGGTTTGGGCCGACAGCGCCCACCCGGTGTTCTGGGGCGCCAGCAACGTTACCCAGACCACCATTACCCACGGTGGTTCCTTTGCCGCGGAACTTGGGCGCCTCAATCCCCAGTTGCCTGGTTCGCTGTTCCAGATGATCTCCAGGGGTATTGTCCCGGGTCGCCAGTACCGTCTCACCTTCTTTGTCCGGGAAGATGTGCATGGTGCCGGGCATAGCGCCTTTACCCTGCAAGCTGAAGTGCTGTTCTTTGATGAAAACGGTGTCCAGATCGGTATCGGTTCGCAGACCTTGTCCAGCACATCAATACCGGAAACGGCCTATTCCCAGGTTCAGATTACTACGCCCATCACCAGGGACATTGTTGAATCGGCTATGGTCCGCTTCTCCTTCATGCCTTCGCAAGGCAATACCAATACCGTGAAAATAGACGATGTGGTTCTGGAATGCGTTCCGCTGGCAACCAATTTTTAAAGGTGCAGCGCATGTTCTAATAGGGACGTTTTTTACCAGGTGAAAATAAGCTGTTGTATAACAGCTTTTTTTTTGCAGTGCAAAATTGATTGAACTGACAGCTGAATATATTAGTGTAAGAAGAGGCGAAAGGGGGATGCAGCTTTGATGCAAAATATGGGATTCATTATACAGCAGATGCAGCAGGTGCAACAGGCTTTAAAGGAGATGAAAATTGAGGTGGGCGACCCCGCTGGAATCTTCCGGCTGGTTATTAACGGCCAGCAGGAGGTGGCGGGTGTGAAGTTTGACCCGGCGGCGCTAACGCCGGAAAGAATTGAAGAACTTCAAGAAACCGTAGCCGCTGTCTTTAACAGGGCCATAGTGGAATCAAAACAGATGGTTAAGTCGGAAATTGCCAAAATGACTCAGGGGATGAACCTTCCCAATCTAACGGGTATGTTTTAAAAAGCTTTGGGGGAGTGATTAGCTTGGCGCACGAGTTAAAAGGAGGCGGTGCGGCGGAGGAAACGGTAATCAGGCTTTTGGAGCTGCAGTCCAAATACGGGGTTGACCAGGAAGCCATGCTGATTTACCTGAACTCTGTAAACCTAATGAATATTTTAAGCCTGATTGCCCGGCGCTACGCCGGTAGCTCCAGCCTGGCCGCTCCGGTCCTGCCGCCGTTGGCTCAGGGCCCGGCTCCGGCCGGCCTTTCCCTGGAAAACCTCCTGGGGACGTTGATGAAGCTAGGCGGAAACCAGGAGGGAGGAACTGCCCGGGGGGGACAGGGCTTAAATCCGGCTGCCTTGCTGGCCCTTTTGGGAGCGCTTAGTCAAAACGTGGATTTTACCAGCCTCTTCAATATGCTGGGCAGCCTGTTTAGCCCGGGCGGTGCCTCAGGACCCGGACCCAGCCCTAGCGGGGAAAAGCAGCAAAAGGATGCCCCGGCAGGGGATGTTAAGCCGGAGGTTAAGACGGTGATTAAGGATAAGGAGGACAATCAGGTCGTTAAGAGTAGCCCGAAGCGGGAAGTACCGAAGGTAGTGGTCTGGGATCAGCTGGAAAGCCCAAAAAAGTAACATTAAGATAATTCCATCCAGGACCTGTTATTAAGAAACGCACCGGAACCACCCTAAGGGGGCTGTCGGTGCGTTTTATAAGATTAAGGCAAGGGACGGCAGCCGGTCTGGACACCTGCTCCTGCAATTTAAAACGCCAATTCTTTCCCTTAAGAAGAAGGGTTAAGGGGGTTGGAATGATCACCGGGCATCTGAATTGCCGGCCCCTTTCCGTCTTCAACCGGCTCCGCAACCGGCTCCACAGGTTCCGGATCGACAGCGGGGCCTGGTTTTTGTCCGGCCTGGCCAGGTTGGGCAGGCTGGCCGGGGGCTGTTGAGCCGGACATATTCATGATGGTAGCCTGGATGTTATCAATCCCACTTTTAATACTCTGGACGGAGTCTGCTGTGGCCTGAAGCACGGACATCAAGATTTTTAAGTTTCTTTCCACATTAGGGGTGTTTGCCAGCAAGAAAAGCATGGGACTCATTATTCGTTTCATTAAGAACACCTCCCAATAAAAAATAGAGCCGGCCTAAAAATTAAGCCTGTCGAACAAGCGTAACTGGTTAAGCAGGGGCGAAAAAAACGTCAGCGTGGGTCGCCCTGGGTTTCCGTTTTCGTTTCGGCCAGGGTCATCATCAGGGGCGCCATGGTGGCATGAAAGCTGTCCAGGCCGTTTTGGATGTTGATTACCGATTCCTTAGTTGCCTGGATAAAGGAATGGAGGTTTTCTAATTTTTTAACAGATTCCGGACTGACGGCCAGCATGAAGAGAATTGGAAGCAGGCGGTACAAGGGTGTTGACAACTCCTTTCTTTGGGGGTTGGAGAATGAATAACCCACGGGATCTCTGCTAAAGGCCGGGTCAGCAGGGGCCCCGCCCCTCAACCGGATCCTTTAACGCGCCTTTAAATATCTTATGTTTAATCCAATTAATCTGTTACTGCCTAAGCCCGCGCAGCACCGGGACCCCCGGGGAGCGCTGGCAGGCGCGCAGCTCAAGGGGCAGGACATTCTTCTGGTTAAGATAGCCTTGCTCAGGAATAATGACCGGGTGGGCGGAAAGAATAAGGCCAAAGGGGGAAAGAGTATGACCTTAAAAGTCTTGCCCCTGGTTATAGCTGCGCTTTCAGGGGTTGCCATGGCCATCCAGGGTTCTCTAAACTCTGCCCTGGGCAAAGTGATAGGGCTCTGGGAAACCACATTTGTCGTGCATCTCACGGGGCTTTTGCTGGTGGTGGTCCTGCTTTTTGTTTGCAGGATCGGGGACGGCTGCCTGGCAAATTTCTTACAGGCGCCCTGGTACACCTACCTGGGTGGAATTCTGGGAGTATTAATTGTTTACGGTGTCGTCAGGAGCATTCCCAAAGTCGGTGTAGCTCCGGCAACCACCGCCATTATTCTGGGACAGGTCCTGACGGCCAGCCTTGTGGACCATTTTGGCCTCTTCGGTATGAACAAGATTCCTTTCTCCGTTTATAACCTGCTGGGTACGCTTATGATGGCAGGGGGGGCCTGGCTGATTCTAAAACAATAGGATTAAGAACTTAAGAGGGGAGCGGACGGGGATGGTTTACCTCAAGGCCTGCCCTTGAACCCCGGCTCTTCTCAGATAATAAAACCAAGGGTTAAGATTAAAAGGAAACCGGCCAGCATGCCCAGGTGGGCCAGGGTCTTGCTGCCCCGGCGTGATTCCGGGGCCAGTTCTCCCAGCACGATGTAGGTCATGGCGCCGGCGGCAAAGGCCAGAAGTAAACCGATAAAAGTGCGGGAAGCTTCCACCAGAACCAGCCCGACGAAGGTGCCCAGGGGGGTAATCAGGCTGATCAGCATATTGATTGCCAGCACCCGTGCTGCGCTGCAGCCGCCGTACCTTAAGGGAGCGGCGGTTGCCATCCCTTCGGGAATATTGTGCAGGCCGATGGCGATGACCAAAAGGGGCCCCAGTTTTTCCGCAGCGGCGAAGCCCGCGGCAATGGCAAAACCCTCCGGAAGGTCATGCAGGGCTATACCCAGGGCGATCAAATAGCCCATCTTCAGGTAATCCCTGCCTGGCCGGGCAACAGGTGCCGATGGATGCAGGAGCAGGTCCAGGGCAGCCATCAGGAGGGTGCCTCCCAGGAACCCCTTGAGGGCCAGCAGGGGGGTTCCGTACTCCAGGGAGGAGGGGAGCAGGTCGCAGAGGATGACTGCAGACATAATGCCCGCAGCAAGTCCCAGCATGAGGGAAAGGGCGCCGGGGCGCAGGCTGCCGCAGGCGATCACCAGCAGCGCTCCCAGGCATGTTCCCAGTCCGGCGACTAACCCCAGCAGGACAATGCTTCCCAACTTTCCCCCCGCCTTTAACCGCTGTTGTCTTAATCGATCTTATTAGGCGGGGGTTGAGGGTAGACCAAAAAGATGATTTAAGGCAGGTGTCCGGGTTATTCTTAAGCCCGGGGAGCCTTAGGGAATGATAATGCTCTGGCCTGGATAGATCAGGTCCGGGTTGGACAGCTGGTTAGCCTGGATGATGGACTCCAGGTTTACCTTGTACTTTTCGGCAATACTCCACAGGCTATCACCGGGCTGGACAATATGCTTGCGTGCGCCGTCCTGGGAGCCGGCCGGGGGGTTTTTCAGTTTTGGCCCCGGGTTATTTTGCCGGGCAGCCTCGTCCTTTCCGGAGATGATTTCCACCGGGGTTCCGATGGGTATCCTGGGAAAAAGCTCTTCAATGTCATGGTTATACATGCGGATACAACCGTTGGAAACATAACCGCCTATGGACGAAGGATTGTTCGTCCCGTGGATGCCGTAGTTTCCATTGGGGATAGATAATCCCATCCAGCGTGTTCCCAGAACGCCTCCGGGATTGATAATTTTGACCACGACTTTATACTTGCCCGTGGGCGTCGGTGTTGATGGCTTTCCCACACCGACGGGATATGTCCGGACGGTCTTGTTCCCCTCCACATGGGAAAGCTGCCGGGTGGAAAGGTTGATTAACAGGTAACTGCCGTAGGCGCGTGTCATTGTCTCTGTCATGTCAGCCTCCTTCATAAATTTTAGAAAGGTTTTTCCTTTAGTTTATGAGTTTGCTTCTTAAAAAGAGCCCGGATTAACATTTGTATGTTTTTCCTTATCCAGGGTATTATTTTTGACGATAATTGCGGGTACGGGCTGCAGCGGCCCGGAGGATCCGGGTGAACTGGCTGTGACTCTGGCAGCGGCGGGGTTGAGAGGTCGCCTGACCCTGGCAATATAACCTTTAGGAGAGTAGTTCCCCATGCCGCTTGCGGCACCAGGAAGGATGAAAATATCTATTTTCAGGATCCTTTAAGCGGCTTGGCAGGTAATAAAAAAACAGGATCCCGGAAAGGAAATATGAAATGGTGCGGGGAAGTATTAATCCCTCGCTTTTCTTTTTGGGAGCAATTTCTATCTGAACGAAAAAACTATTACAGAAAGGGCGGTGGCTGGTTGACGTGGCAATGATGGTCAAAGCCCGGGCAAAGATCAATTTGGCCCTGGATGTGTTTGAAAAAAGGCCGGACGGTTATCACGAAGTGGAGATGGTGATGCAGAGCATCGAGCTTCACGACTGCCTGGAGTTCACTCCTGTTCCCGAAGGGATAACCCTTCTGGTGGAAAACGGGGATGTCCCGGCCGGCGAGGACAATCTGGTCTACCGGGCGGCTAAATCTATCAGCACTTATGCCGGGGTCCGGAGCGGCGTTGAGATCCGCCTCAAGAAAGCCATCCCTGTGGCCGCCGGTCTGGGCGGCGGGTCGGCGGACGCTGCGGCTACCCTGGCAGGTTTAAATAAAATCTGGGAACTGGGGCTTACCCTGCGGGAGTTGATGATGCTGGGTGAGCAACTGGGGTCCGATGTACCCTTCTGCCTGATGGAAGGAACAGCCCTGGCCCGGGGCAGGGGGGAAAAGCTGGAAAGGCTCCCGCCCTGTCCTCCCCTGGGTCTGGTCCTGGTCAAGCCTCCCTTCGGTGTTTCCACAGCTTCGGTCTACCGTGCCTATGTACCCGGCAAGCTGGAAAAGAAACCGCATTGCAGGAATATGGTAGAAGCAATTGAAAACAGGGATCCCGGCGCCATAGCCCGGTCCCTGTATAATGCCCTGGAGCCGGTCACCTTTGCCATGCACCCGGAGGTTGCTGAAATTAAGGAAAGGCTTTTGGAGGCAGGAGCTCTGGGCGCTCTGATGAGCGGCAGCGGTCCCACCGTTTTCGGTATGTCCAGGAATTTGCAGGATGCCCGTACTGTGGCGGGCCGCTATCAAAAAATTGGTAATGAGCAAGTACTGGTTAGCAGGACCTGGAATT
The DNA here is from genome assembly GCA_001512635.1 of Pelotomaculum sp. DTU098. Classification (GTDB taxonomy): domain Bacteria; phylum Bacillota; class Desulfotomaculia; order Desulfotomaculales; family Pelotomaculaceae; genus DTU098. Next base: position 21,035 of record LFSA01000012.1, read on the forward strand.
CAGCTTGAAAATGAACATTCTTGCACTTACCTGCCAGCAGCGTTAAAATAATAATGGACCTTTATTTGTAATAAGCTAAATATAAAGGGGGGACTGAGATGGAGCAACCCAGACTGGTGCCGATTAAACTTGATAATTACAAGCCCCTGCGGGAGATGGTTTTTGAGTCCCTCCGGGAAGCTATTATCCTGGGCCGGCTTAAACCGGGAGAGCGCTTGATGGAAATCCAGCTGGCGGAAGAAATGGGCGTCAGCCGGACTCCGGTGAGGGAGGCCATCCGCAAACTTGAACTGGAAGGTTTTGTGGTCATGGTTCCCCGCAAGGGAGCCTATGTGGCTGGTATCTCTGTTAAGGATATTGTTGATGTTTTTGAAGTCAGGGCGGCCCTGGAGGGCCTTGCCGCCGCGCTGGCGGCGGAGCGGATCACCAGCGAGGAGATGGACCAGCTGGAAATGTCCCTCCTCAGAATCAATGCCAATGCTGAGGAAGACCTTGACGTTATCGTCGAGGGGGATTCCGCCTTCCACAGTCTGATTTACCAGGCCTCCCGCAACCAGCGGCTGGTTCAAATCATTACCCACTTGCAGGAACAGATCCATCGTTTCAGGATGACCTCATTGGCTCAACCGGGCCGGACTAAAGTTGCCCTGGAAGAGCACAAAAAAATTGTAGAAGCAATTTCGGACCGTAATATAGAATTGGCCCAGGCCCTGGCCACCGAACATATTGAGAACGCGGAACAAAGCCTCTTGAATGCCCTCAGAGAGGAAGAATCCTGATGGTGGACGCCATTGTTCTGGCCGGGAGCAGCAACGACGGCCCGCTGAAGGACTGCAGCTCTGCCCGTTATGAGGCGTTAATACCGGTTGGCTCCAAGATAATGGTAGAGTATGTTGTGGAGGCGCTCTTGCAAGCCCGCGGCATCAGGCGGGTGCTGGTCGTCGGACCCGCCGCGGATTTAACGCCGGTGCTGGCGGGCGAGAGGGTATCTGTGGTGGAATCAGCCGGAGGGATCATAGAAAACATTGAGGTGGGCTTGAAACACCTGGCCGGGGAGCGGAGAGTCCTGCTGGTGACTTCAGACATTCCCATGTTAACACCCCAGGCTGTGGAGAACTTTCTGGAATTGTGTGGAGATATGTCGGGTGATTTATACTACCCCATCATATCCAAAGAGGAAGTGGAAACAAAGTATCCCTCCACCAGGCGCACCTACGTGACCTTAAAGGAAGGTGTTTTTACCGGGGGGAACATGTTTTTATTAAACCCGGATATTTACCACAAATGTCTTGAAAATGGCCAAAAAATAATCAGCCTGCGGAAAAAACCCCTGAGCTTGTGCCGCCTTTTGGGTGTGGGGTTCGTCATTAAATTCCTCCTGCGCTCGCTGACCCTGGCCGAGGCCGAAAGAAAGGTCTGCCAGCTGCTGGGTATGATTAAAGGAGTTGTGGTGGTTTCGAAATACCCGGAGGTAGGTGTTGATATCGATAAACCCAAAGACCTGGAGCTGGCCTGTAAAGCCATGGGGGTTCCGCTAAGACCCGAAAATATAGCTGAGAGAACCTGTTAGCCCCGGAAAGTCCTTATAACCGGGGCTTTTTTATTGGAAGAATGGAGAAATTTCTTCTCCAGTGACAGGGCCGGCCCTTCCGGCATAACCTGTAAAAAACCGGGGGTGGAACATGGCCCTTGAAGTCATCGAGGTTTCCTCGCCAAAGGAAATGCACCTGTTTAATGTTTTTCCCGGGAACATCTACCGGGCTCAGCACAGGGCGCCCTGCTTTCCTGTGCTTGAATTAAGCCGCCTGCAGGAGGAGGGTCTTTTTGCAAGAGTGCAGGCCCAGCCCTTTCTGGCGGTAAGGGACTCCCGGGTCGTGGGGCGGGTTGCCGCTGCTGTCCATGCAGCTCTTTTCCGGGATAAAACCGGTTTTTTCGGGTATTTTGAAACAATCAACGATCCCGAGGTTGCTGCAGCCCTTTTACACCGGACCGCAGACTGGCTGGGAAAGAGTGGCGTCAAAAAAATGATTGGCCCTGTGGACCTTAGCCCCCACGAACGGCTGGGTTTACTGGTGGAGGGTTTTGGGGGCTACCACAATCCGGGTATGCCCTACAATCCCCCCTACTATCAGACCCTGCTGGAGCAGTGCGGGTTGGCGACAGAAATTGATTTATTCGCCTACCACGGCGATCTGCGCAGTCCCCTGCCCCAGAAACTGGTCCGGGTGGCGGAACGCTGTGCTGGAAAACCGCAGCTCAAATTAAGAAGTTTTAATCCCCTGGATCTCCAGGGCGAGGGGGAGATCCTTGCCGCCATTCACAACGGTTCCCTGGACGTAATCTGGGGTTTTACGGATCTCTCCCCGGCGGAGGGAACGGCTGTCTGGAAAAGAATAAAGGGTTATTTCGACCCCAGGCTGGCCCTGATCGCTGAAATGAACGGGCAGCCTGCCGGCCTGTGCCTCGCTCTCAGGCCTGCCGGGACAGGGTCATTTTCCAGCTTGGCCGGACAGTTCAACGCCCGCCTCGCCCTCCTGGCCGTGCTTCCCCGCTATCGCTTGCAGGGGCTGGAAGCGCTCCTGATCCTGGAGTGTTTTCGCCGGGCCCGGCACCTGGGCGTTGTTACAATAGAGTTTTCCCTTATAGCAGAAAACAATGTGATGATGAATCGGATCATCAAAAAACTCGGGGCATTAAAAAGGAGCAGGGTTTACCGGATATACAAGAAAATGATAATGGCATGAATAAAAGGGAGAGTGGCCGGCACCCCTTCTGGCATAATTATCCGTAGGGGGCTGGCTATTCTTCAGCAAAAGGTCCTGACCGGCCGGGCTTAGTTTTCGGGCAAAAGCTGCTGCCGCGCTGTTTCACCGGAGGGCTGGCTCAGTCCATTGAGGGATCTGAAGGAGTAGGGCTGAGGAAAAGCTGAAGCGGATTTGGGCTGGCTCAGTCCATTGAGGGATCTGAAGGGGATACAAGTTGGAGCCCTGTGCCGGAGTAAGGTCAGAAATTAAACATTAGTAATTAATTTCTAAATTATTTGGAAATAAGAAGGAATTTGCCAACTGATGCAGAAACTAACTAATTGATCAAAACGGTAACAAGCAGGGGAAGGTGGTGATTTACGTGACAGTTACCGACGTGAGAGTGCGCAAAGTGTTGACCGAGGGAAAAATGAAGGCAATTGTTTCGGTAACCCTGGATGACTCTTTCGTAATTCACGATGTCAAGGTTGTGGAGGGACAGAACGGTTTGTTTGTGGCCATGCCCAGCAGAAAAACACCTGATGGAGAGTTTCGCGATATTGCGCACCCCATCAATACGTCGGCCAGGGAGTTGATTCAAAACGCAGTTTTAGAGGCCTATTCAATGGCCATATAGATTATATAGATAAGAATATACATCGATGGAGAGCTTAAAGCTCTCTTTTTATATCCGGACAAAGGATATTAAAGGTTTATGTTGAATAAGGTAATAACGTGAATTCAAACTGTAAAGGATATTTTTTTAAGGGGAGTATACGACAGGAGAATTCACGATGCCAAGGTTATAGATAAAGAGGAGATCGCCGAATGAAATTGGCGGCGGTTATTCTTGCCGCGGGTAAAGGAACCAGGATGAAATCAAAGCACCCCAAGGTGCTGCATAAACTCTGCGGACAGTCAATGCTGTCCTGGGTCATAGATGCTGTGGCTGCTGCCGGTGTGGAGCAAACAGTGGTTGTGGTGGGACACGGGGCTGAACAGGTTGCCCGTGAGGTGGAAGGACGGGCCCAGGTTGCCCTGCAGGCAGAACAACTGGGAACGGCTCACGCCCTGCTCCAGGCCGGGCCGCATTTGAAGGACTCCCAGGGGCAGGTACTGGTCCTTTGCGGGGATACACCCTTAATTGAAGCTGACACCCTTTCCCTCCTGGTTCAAAACCACCGGTCCTCCGGCGCTGTTGCAACAGTGCTGACAACGGAAATGGAGGACCCTGCGGGTTACGGCAGGGTTATTCGGGGTGACCGGGGCGGGGTTTGCAGGATAGTCGAACACAAGGATGCCTCTCCGGAAGAAAGGAAGATCCGGGAAATAAACACCGGAATCTATTGCTTTGAGATTTCCGGCCTCTTTGCTGCCCTCGGGCAAGTAGCGCCGGTCAATTCCCAGGGTGAGTATTATTTGACAGATGTGATTGAAATGTATGTGAGGGAAGGCAAAAAGGTCAACGCCATGCTCTCGAAGAATTCCAGGGAGTTCATAGGGATTAACGATCGCGTGCAGTTGGCCGAAGTTGAGCAAATCATGCGCCGCAGGGTGCTGAGAAATTTAATGGAGTCAGGGGTTACTGTGATGGACCCGGCCTCAACCTTTGTTGACCACGGGGTTGTGGTGGGCCGGGACACGGTTATTCATCCCTTTACCTTCCTCGAAGGGCGTACGGTTATCGGCGAAGACTGCGTCATCGGCCCGGGTTCGCGTCTGAGCAACGCAACTGTGGGCAATGGTGTGACTATCCAGTATTCCATAGTTCTGGACAGCCTGATCGGGGATGAGTGCAGCATCGGTCCTTATTCCTACCTGCGCCCGGAAACCAGGCTGGAAAAGGGAGTTAAGGTCGGCGACTTTGTGGAGATTAAAAAATCCCAGATCGGGAAGGGAAGCAAAGTCCCCCATCTTAGCTACGTGGGGGATGCCATCCTTGGCGAAGGGATCAATATCGGGGCAGGCACAATTACCTGTAACTACGATGGCCACAAAAAATGGCCCACCCGTATCGGCGACGGCGCTTTTATCGGGAGCAACACCAACCTGGTGGCGCCGGTTGAGATTGGCGCCGGGGCGGTTACCGGAGCAGGCTCAACCATTACCAGGGATGTTCCTGCGGGCGCCCTGGCTGTAGAAAGGGCAGACCAAAAGATTGTACCGGACTGGTCCCACCGGAAGAAGAAAAAATAATTTGCGGAAAGAAATTTTGGAGGTAGTTAAGGAAAATGTCATCGCGCTATAAAAAATTAAAGATTTTCACAGGTAACGCCAACGTCGGGCTGGCTGAAGAAATTGCCCAGTACCTGGGCGTTCCGGTGGGGGATGCCAAGAGTACCCGCTTTTGTGACGGGGAGATTAACATTAGAATTAATGAGAGTGTCAGGGGTGCAGATGTCTTTATTATCCAGCCCACCTGCGCCCCCATTAACGAAAACCTTATGGAGCTCCTGATCATGATTGACGCTGTGCGGCGTGCTTCCGCCAGGCGCATCACTGCCGTCCTGCCTTATTACGGTTATGCCAGGCAGGACCGGAAAACCAGGGCACGGGATCCAATAACCGCCAAGCTTGTTGCCAACATCCTTGTGGCAAGCGGCGCCCGGCGCGTTCTCTGTATGGATCTTCATGCCGGACAGATCCAGGGCTTCTTTGATATACCTGTAGACCACCTGCCGGGTGTGCCTATTCTGGCCGAATACATCCTGCAGATCGGGCTGGAAAACGTTGTGGTGGTATCGCCCGACCTGGGCGGGGTCACCCGGGCCAGGGACCTGGCCGAGCGCATTGGCGCAACCATTGCCATCATCGACAAGCGGCGTCCTGAGCCCAATGTTGCCGAGGTATCCAGCATTATTGGCGCAATTCAGGGTAAAAACGTAATTATGGTCGACGATATCATCGACACAGCCGGGACCATCACCAAGGGGGCCGAGGCCCTGAAACAATGGGGGGCCAATGACATCTACGTGGCCTGCACCCATCCCGTCCTGTCCGGTCCGGCTGTCCAGCGTTTGAAAGAAGCGCCGATTAAAGAAGTAATCGTAACCAACACCATTCCAATCCCCAAGGAGAAAATGCTTGACAAGATCAAGGTCCTTTCAGTGGCACCCCTCCTTGGCGAGGCCATCATTCGCATCCACGAGGACCTTTCCGTGAGCAAACTTTTTGACTAGCAGCTGGTTTCCTTGCCATGTTTGCTTAACCCGGTGCAGCCGTTGGAGGACTGTTTTGGGGAAACACTGGTCAGTTGCTTAAGTGGTTTGCCAGGGAGCTGAAAAACCTTAAACCTCTCCAGCCGGGATAGGTTGCGGTTCCGCTAGTTTTCTAATATTCCAATACCATTACTTATTAAATTTTTAAGAATTATAATCAATATCTATATTAAATATCTATCTATATATTGAATATGGCAGCTTTGAAATACTGACAGCGAGGTGAGTGAATGATCAAAAACGCCCACGGTAAAAAACCGAAATTCATCCTGGCGACGGATCTGGACGGAACCCTGGTGGGAAGCCGCACGGCGGTCTATGACTTTAATCGCCACATGATTAAAAATTTGAATAATTTTCTGCTGGTGTATATAACGGGCAGGGTTTTTGCGTCGGCCTGGCAATTAATCACCAAAGAAAACCTCCTTTACCCGGACGTACTGATTACGGACATGGGAACAGAAATATACATTGCGCCCCGTTTTAGCCTTGATCTGGGCTGGGAGCAAAAAATGCGTTCTACCTGGGACGCCGCAAAGGTAAAAGACCTGGTCCAGGGTCTGGAAGGGCTGCAGGTGAGGGATATACGGTCGAGATTCCGGCTTTCCTTGAATATGGACAGGGTAGTCTCGAACAACACTTTGTTGAGGCTGCACAAGGCTGTTGAAAAGGCGGGACTGCCGGTGAAAATTGTGCCTGTATCAGCAGGCACCGTGGATATAATTCCAGTCTGTGCTGGCAAGGGACCGGCCCTTTGTTACGTCCAGGAACGCTGTCAGGTTAGTAAGGAGCAAACCTTTGTCTGTGGTGACAGCGGAAAGGATCTGTGCATGTTCATTAAAGGCTTTAAGGGTATTGTGGTTGGCAATGCCCGTCCTGAGTTAAAAAACGCTCTTAAGTTTAAAACCAGGGAAGTCTACTTTTCCAAGTCCTATTATGCCTCAGGGATCCTGGAGGGCCTGAAAAAGTACGGTGCGGTTTAATTGTCACTGGAGGTAGCAATGCTGGAGACACTTATCTCAAACCCGGTTTATGGTTATTTCTTTATTTTTTTTGCCCGGGTTGCCGATGTGTCCCTTGATGTTTTCCGGCTGCTTATGCTTACCCGGGGCTATGCCCTGCCTGCAGCCGCCATAGGCTTTATCGAGGTCTCTATTTTCGTGCTTGCCCTGGGCACGGTTTTATACGGCGGCTTAACGGACCCGCTCAAGGTCATAGCCTATGCCGGCGGTTTTGCCACAGGTAACCTTGTGGGTGTTTATATCGAAGAAAAAATGGCCCTGGGTTATGTAGTTGTTCATGTATTTCCGGTGAAACCGCGTTGTGATGAACTGGCTGCTAAACTCCGGGAGAGCAACTTCGGAGTCACTAAAATTCCCGGTGAGGGCCGTTCAGGGCCCCGGGATGTGCTGATTGTTACTACCAGGAGGAGATACCTGAGCTGGTGAAAATTCTGGATCGAGAGGTGCCGGAGACGTTTTTCAGCGTATCCGACATCCGCTCCATTCACGGCGGGATCTTTCCACGCCGCAGGCCATGAACCTGTTTGCCAGGGGACTGACTGATTAATCGGGAAGAGTGGATCTAAAAAAGACCACTCTTTTATTATAAGCAAGACGAGACGGGGAGAGTGTGGGTAATGTCGGCAGAAATCCAAGCCATCATTGAATATTTAGAACCCCGGCCGGGCCAGTGGCTGGATCTGGAGGAGGGGCTGAAGGCCGTTTTGAGGCCCGATCATATCTTTGTAGCCGCAGCAGAGCCCTGGTTTGCGGTTTGTTCCGGGGTAACCGGGGGCGGTCTGGGGAGAAGGCGTTATTTCCTTAACCGGCAGGTGAAGCTGAGCTACAATGAAGTCCGGCCGGAAGAGGAAATGGCTTCTTTCCTGGAGGCGAATTTCCAGGAATACAGTGGTGCTGATAGCGGGGACTGGGCGGGGCTGATGACCGGGGCCAAAGTCATTGACGCCGGCTGGACCCGCCTGACCCTGCGGGACAGCCGCGTGACCGTAATTGTTACGGCCGGCGTCAATAATGCCTGTACAGCCGGGATCACGCCCTGCTGTCCCCTGGAAAGCGCCGGCAGACCCCTTGGGACAATCAATATCATGGCCTTTTACGCCCATGCTCTGTCCGCCGGGGCTGTGATCAACGCAGTCCAGACAGCCACCGAGGCCAAGGCTCAGACCCTGCGGGAGATGCAAATCTTCTGTCCGGTTACCGGGGCCCAGGCAACCGGTACAAACACCGACGCCCTGATCATCGCGGCGCCGGACCGGCCGCCCCTTTACCCCTATGCCGGTCCGGGTGCCCTCCCGGGTTACCTGCTGGCCCTGGGAGTGCGCCATGCCCTAAAGCGGGCCCTGGAAAGATACCTGCAGTGGAAAAAGAATTCGGCTGCGGGGTAGGAAAAGGCGAGTTTTGTGGAGAAGCTTCAAAATTAGTCTAAACATTGCGAAAAGGGGTGCCGTTAAAGATGAACCGAGAAAAGGGCTGGTTTTTCGCGGGCAAAACTATAGTTGCGTGTCTTCTTCTGCTGTTCTCCCTTGCTTTGCTGTTCCAGGGCTGCGGACAGGCTACCCCGGAAGCGGGGGGTGGCAGCGGTTTTCCCCTGACCATAACGGATGATCTGGGCAGGCAGGTAACCGTCAGCCGGGAACCTGTACGCATTGTTTCCCTGGCCCCGACCCAAACAGAGGTCCTCTTTGCCCTTGGTCTGGGAGACCGGGTGGTGGGGGTGACCGAGTTCTGCGACTACCCCCCCGAAGCCAAGGCGAAGCCGAAAGTGGGAGGGTTTTCCACCCCCAACCCGGAACTGGTGGTGGCTGCCCAGCCGGACCTGGTCCTGGCCGGGGTCATCCAGAAGGACTTCATTCACCAGTTCGAGGAAGCAGGGCTGACGGTGGTGGCCCTGGAATCGCCGGACCTGGCCAGCACCCTGGAAAGGATACGGCTGGTGGGGCGCCTGACCGGGGCTGTGGAAGCAGCGGAAAAACTAACCGCCAGCATGCAGCAGCGTATTGATCAAGTTACGGCCAAGGTGGCCAGCCTCTCCGAAGCAGAAAAGCCCACGGTTTTCTTTGAGATCTGGCCGGATCCCCTGACCACGGGTGGTGCCGGAAGTTTTTTAAACAGCCTCATTGAAGTAGCCGGTGGCAGGAACATTGCCGGAGATGTGGACCAGGACTGGTTAACCTTCAGCCCCGAGATGATTCTTGCCACAAATCCCCAGGTGATTATTTTTTCCCACCACGGCGTATCCAACCAGACGGTGGAGCAAATCAAGGCCCGCAAGGGCTGGGAAAATTTCGCCGCCATCAAGCAGGACCGGGTCGGTTACATAGAGGATCAAAACCTGGTGGTCCGGGCTGGCCCCCGGGTTGTGGATGGACTGGAACAGATTGCCAGGTTCCTGCATCCAGACCTGTTTGTTGAATAGCCCGGCAGGAAACCGGTTAATAACCCTTAGAGGATTAAGTTTGAAGAACAAGAAGGATTAAAGGATGAAAAGCGGCGCTGCTCAGCGCCTGGAACACTGTGGGACGGCCCGGAGGGGGCCTTGCCAGTGTAAAATAACATCTGGTAACAACTCGTCTTCACCCTGTATGGCGGCAGTGATGGCCTACCAGGCTGTCAGTCAGGCTATGGGTACGTCCCCGGTGTGGAACCGTGCATGACCGGGACGTTAATGCGGCAATAAATCGTTTGCAGTATCTTAACTCGGCTTAAGCCTAAATGTACCGCCAGTTCGGCGGGAAGTTACGCCTGTGGACATTGGAGGTTGCAGCCTACGGTCAGTGCCGGTGGATGAAGCAGGAACTTCTGGTGAGATATTTGGCCATGAAAAGAGAACGGTTCCCCCGTGGAAACACTAAAGGAGGTCTGCTTTTTGAACCCTCAAAGGCGGCTCTGGCGCTGGCGCCTGATCAACGCCATGCTCTTTGGGGTGCTGGGGCTGGTGGTGATTGTCTGCGCAACCATCGGTCCGGCCCAGATCAGCCCCCTGGATGTAATGGTTATGCTGGTGCGGAAGCTCCCCTTGGTGGGCAGCGTGGTCCCACCGGGGGACTGGCCCGAGACTCATGAAACCATCGTTTTCCAGATGAGGCTGGCCAGGCTGGTCCTGGCTGTTCTGGTGGGAGCAGGGCTGGCTTCGTCAGGCGTGGTCCTGCAGGGCCTCCTGCAGAATCCCATGGCAGATCCCTATATCCTGGGCATTTCCTCGGGAGCTGCCCTGGGGGCCATCGCAGCCATGCTATTTGGCCTGGGCATGCACGCCCTGGGCATTTATGCCCTGCCCTTGACAGCCTTTGTCGGTGCCGTGGCCACTGCCTTTGTGGTTTACAACCTGGCCAGGGTGGGGGGGCGGACACCGGTGCCGACACTGATCCTGGCCGGCATTGCCGTGGGTTCCTTTCTCTCGGCCGTGACCTCTTATTTCATGATCACCAGCGGTCAAAACATCCACCAGGTTGTCTTCTGGCTGATGGGAGGGCTGGCCGGCCGGGGCTGGGACCACGTTTTAGTTTTACTGCCCTACATTGTAACGGGCCTGGCCGTCATGCTCCTGAATGCCCGGAAACTGAATGCCATGCTGCTGGGAGACGAGCCGGCCCAGCACCTGGGCGTCGACGTGGAGCGGTTGAAGCAGGTGCTTTTAGGGGCTGCCACCCTGACCGCTGCGGCTTCAGTGGCCGTCAGCGGGGTGATTGGTTTTGTGGGCCTGATAATTCCCCATGCTGTGCGGCTTGTGGTGGGGCCGGACCACAGGGTGCTGCTTCCTGCGGCGACCCTGTCCGGGGCCATCTTCCTTACCGCGGCGGACACCCTGGCCCGGGTGGCAGCAGCCCCGGCAGAAATACCCGTGGGCGTAATTACGGCCCTTTGCGGCGGGCCCTTTTTTATCTACCTGCTTAGAAAAAAGAAGGAGCCGGGTTTCTAAGCCAGTTGAGGTTATAAATGGCGTGAAGTTTGGACCAGAAGGGGGTTAATATGCCGTTATACTTAGATGTTCTTGGGGTTGAGTGCGCCTACGGCGCGGTCAAGGTTATCGACGGCATGACCTTTTCCATTGGGCAGGGATGTTTTGCGGGCATTATCGGGCCCAACGGCTCGGGTAAGTCGACGCTCCTGAGGTGTATCAGCCGCACCTTGAAGCCCGTCAGGGGAACAGTCCTGCTCCAGGGTGAGAGCCTGTACAAAATGAGCCCCCGGGAAGTGGCCAGGAAAATGGCCGTGGTGCCCCAGGAAACAGCTGTTAACTTCCCCTTTACGGTGGAAGAGATAATTATGATGGGCCGGTCCCCCCACCTGGGGCGCTTTCAGGCGGAGGGTAAAAGGGATTACGAGATAACCAGCCGGTCCATGGACCTGACCAATACACGGCACCTGGCAGGCCGGCAGATTACGGCCATCAGCGGCGGCGAGCGGCAGAGGGTAATCATAGCCAAGGCCCTGGCCCAGGAACCGGAGCTGATCCTCCTGGACGAGCCCACTTCCCACCTGGATATCAACCAGCAGGTGGAAATCTTGAGCCTCCTGCAACGCCTGAACAGGGAGGGCGGTTTGACTGTCCTGGCCGTCTTTCATGACTTAAACCTGGCTGCCCAGTTCTGCGACCTGATGATTTTAATGCATGGGGGCAAAGCTTACCGGGTGGGGAAACCGGATGAGGTGTTGACTGCCGAGAACATTGAAGAAGTTTACGGGACACGGGTTCTGGTCAAAAAGCACCCGGTCACAGGCCGGCCTGCCGTGTTTTTGCTAACCCGGGGCGGGCTGGAGGCCTCTGGAAAGGGGCGGGTTCATGTTATCTGTGGAGGCGNNGAGGCGGGGCCGGCGTAGCCGTGCTGGGCCTGCTGGTGGAGCGGGGCTTCACTGTTACTACGGGGGTTTTGAATATTGGAGATATTGACTGGGAGACGGCAAAACATTTAGGGCTGGAGATGACAGAAGAAGCCCCTTTCAGCGATATATCGGACCGCAGTTACAGGGAAAACCTGGAGATGATTCAAAGGGCCGATGCCTGTGTGCTGGTGAGTATCCCCTTCGGGCGGGGTAATCTCAAAAATCTGGAAGCGGTATCCCTGGCCCGTGCCTGGGGGAAGCCCGTACTGCTGGTGGAGGAGCAGGCTATTGAGGAGCGTGACTTTACCGGCGGCGAGGCGGTGCGGAGGTATAATCAATTAAAGGAGCAGGGCGCCGTTGTTTTACAGGACGGGGCCGCAGTTCCGGACGTGCTTGCCGGGCTGCTGCAGGCGCGGATTTGAGGTTCAGGTTGTAATGACAACAAAAAAATCTCTCTTTTGAGCTCGTTCCAAAGGAACAGGCTCTTGAGAGATAAGGCTTCCAGGGCATCCAGCATTGACTTTAACCACCGGGAAAGACACGTATACATACCTGTGAGTATAGAAAAATGGAGGTTTTGGCAAATTGTATGTAGAAATATTAGTTTAACCACATGGAGGTGTTAAAGGATGGAAGTTGTGGAAGCAATCCGTACCAGGCGGAGTGTCCGCAAATACAAAGGAGATCCTATTCCGGCTCAGACCATCCGGGAACTGCTGGATCTGGCTGTCTGGGCCCCCAGCGGCATGAACACGCAGCCCTGGGCCTTTGTGGTGCTGGAAGACCGGGAGTACCTGAAAAACCTCTCCGAGCGGGCTAAGAACTTCCTTCTGGAAAGATTGAAAATGATGCCCCAGCTTGAAAGGTACAGGGGTATGCTCTCAAACCCGGACACGGATATATTTTACGGAGCGCCGGTCCTGGTCATGATTTACAGTTCCAGGGCCTCTGGCACATATCTTAACGACTGCAGCATGGCTGCTTTAAACCTCATGCTGGCGGCCTGGGACAGGGGCATCGGCAGTTGCTGGATTGGTTTTGCCTCTGGCATCGGTAATACCCCTGAGGTAAAGGGAGAGCTGGGTGTGCCGGAGGAGTATGAACTTGTAGCTTCAGTCATTCTGGGTTACCCGGCGGAAGTCCCAGCCCCGGTAAAAAGGGAGCCGCCACATATACTTAGCTGGCGAAAATAGCCTGTCCTGAGGGGAGCTTTGCAGGTGACGATGAGTCCGACCCCTGTCACCGGAAATAGAGCCGGTTTGCTCCAACCGTGGACAGGCGCCTTATTAGGTGCCTTTTAAAGCATTTTTGCCGGGGCTGCCGTAGCCGCAGGCCTGGTGATGACAGGAAGGGGATAGCCCTAAGATAAGCCGGTTTATGGTGACGTCCCCTGTCACCTGGAGAACCGTCTTTTGTTACCATGCCCTGGAGCGCGGGCTACGCCGGCGGCGGGGTTTCCCGGGGGCTTTCCGCCTGTTTTTCCGGAGGGGTGGGGACAGGCCCCGTTTGCCTCTCGTTTTGCTGCTGGACCTGTTCTTCCGGCAGGTCCGCTTTTAAGGAGTCCGTAAAAGGATCCTTCTTTTGTTCACCAACCATGTCTTCGCTGATGGGGCCGGGGCCTGCTTCCTTAGCCTGGCCGTCATCCCGCTTCTTTTCTCTTTTCACTTTTTCCAGGGACCGGTTGATCACACTTCCCAATCCTTTGGTTTTTTGAAGTGTATTTTCCCAAAACTGGCCGGTGCTCTCCCGCAGGTTCTTGACGGTTTCCTGCAGTCCCCCCTCCAGTTTAATAATATTGTTAAGGCACTCACTGGATACGACGATGACTTCTTTGCCCAGGGTGCGCACATAATTGATGTCGATAAAGGCGTGCCCCTTGATGATGCTGTCGAGGCGGCTGCCGGAGAATTCCAGGCCGGCAATTGTACCCGTCGCAAGGTCAACATAATACTCATCGACGTAGCCCAGAGCTGTACCGTTGTCGGTTACGATTTTAGCCCCGTTGATGGGTACCTTCTCCCTTAATAACTTGGCGATTTCCGGAATTCCTGCCGCCTTCTCTATACCGGAGGATTTTTCTATGGTGATGGCGTCATTGCCCACGCTATTGATTCTATTGTAAGGGATAAACCTTTGCTCCTTAAACCAGCCTTTTTGCTCGATGATCAGCGCTGCTACTTTTCTTGCGGCCGGATCCACAACAAGCCCTTTGACGGTGCCAATTTGCCGGCCTTCTTCCAGGCTGATAACCGGCATGGCCTCAAACCGCTTGCTTTTTTGCATCTTCTAAGCCTCCCTGCAACCAGATGATTCTTAGCTAATTCATATTCCCGGCCCAGAATGATTATGACAAATAAAGGGAATAATAGAGCATAAGGGGGTTGCGGATTAATGGAACATGAATTATTAGCCCTGGTAAGACAGGAAAAAACCAAGAGCAATAGGCGCCATCTCAGAAATAGCGGAATGGTTCCGGCTGTTGTTTACGGAAAAAACATAGGCAATCTTGCCATCGCGGTGGATGCTTCTCAGATCAATAAGATCCTGAGCGAGTCCGGGAGCAATGCTTTAATCAACATGAATATCAAAGAAAACGGCAGCACAAAGAAATACAAGGTGCTGGTCAAGGCCATTCAACGGGATCCAGTGCGGTGGGACCTGATCCATCTTGATTTTCACCAGGTATCCCTAAAGGACAGGGTGCACACCACTGTGCCCATCCACCTGGAAGGAACGCCCGCCGGCGTGCAAAAGGGTGGAATCCTGACCCACCTGGCCCGCCGGGTTGAAGTGGAATGCCAGGCGGACAGGATTCCGGATTCCCTGGTGGTGGATGTATCCGAAATGGAAATTGGAGATACTCTAAATATGGCCGACTTGAAGCTGCCGGAGGGGGTAAAAATTCTGGAAGACCCGGCGGCTCCAGTTGTGACGGTAACGGCTGCAGAAAGGCCAGAGGCTGAAGAGGAAGTTCCTGCCCCAGAGGAGGAACCTGGGGTTAAGGAGGGCGAAGAGCAGTAAAAGGCAGGGGGAGCTGGCCGGCTATGATACCTTATTAGCCTGGATTATACCCTTAAAACGCCCATGTTGAACCTGCGCCCGGGGCTTGCCTCTAAAAACGCTTTTCTCAAGGATCCAGAAGTATTAAAATAGGGGAGAGTAAAAGCGGAGGTGCCTTAAATGAAACTGGTTGTAGGCCTCGGGAATCCGGGCCGGGAATATGCCGAGACGAGGCATAACGTGGGCTTTATGGTGGTTGACCGGCTGGCGGAGAGCCTGGGTGTTGCTGTGGACAGGAGAATGTTTAAAGCACTCACTGGTCAGGGACTGGTAAACGGGGAGAAGGTTATCCTGGTTAAGCCTCAAACCTATATGAACCTGAGCGGGGAGGCTGTGAGCGCGCTGTTGAACTGGTACAAGCTTACCCCCGCCGATCTGGTTGTCATCTATGATGATCTGGACCTTCCTCCCGGTAAACTGCGCCTTCGCCCCGGCGGCGGGGCCGGGGGGCACAAAGGCGTGCTTTCCATTATCCACAGCCTGGGCACGGAAAACTTCCCCAGAATCCGGGTGGGCATCGGCAGGCCGGTCGAGGCAGGTATCGATAGTGTGGATTATGTCCTGGGGCGCATGGGGAGCGGCGAGGCCGAAGAAATGGAGAAGGCCCTGATGCTGGCGGCGGAGGCGGCGCTCTGTGTGGTACGGGAAGGCCTGGAGCAGGCAATGAACCGGTATAACGGAAGGTGAACCCCTTAGACTTCTTTCCTGCTGTACCGGATTCCTTGCTCAGGTCGGTCCTGCTTGGTCTATTCGCCGCGGGCCTGGCCTGGCAGCTGAATAAATTCCTCGGCCGCCTGCCCGGGACAGCGCCAGTTTACCTGGCGCCCCTGGTGGAGGAGGCGGCCAAGACGGGGCCGGCGGCACTTTTTGCCGCTGATATCTTTTTCACCCATTTTGTTTTTGGTTTG
The DNA here is from genome assembly GCA_001512635.1 of Pelotomaculum sp. DTU098. Classification (GTDB taxonomy): domain Bacteria; phylum Bacillota; class Desulfotomaculia; order Desulfotomaculales; family Pelotomaculaceae; genus DTU098. The sequence goes on from LFSA01000012.1 coordinate 36,811, forward strand.
GCAGAAGGAGCCTGGGAGCTTGTTTCCGGCCGTCGCAACGGTTTCTATGCCGGGCTGGGGGCGGTGCTCACCCATTCGGTCTTTGGCTTCATCACGGTTTTTGTCCTCCAGACCTGCGGTTCTTTGCTCCCTGCTCTGGCGGCTGCCTGCCTGGGCCATGCTCTCTGGAACCATGTGGTGTTAGTGGTAGTTTCTAGATTACGGAAATAAACAGTAGGGTGATCCTTTGAAGCTGGTATATGTCTGTGAGTGCTGTGACAGCGTGATTAAGGAAGTATTCCACCCGGCGGTCCCGCCCGGAAACGCGCCAAACTTGACGGGTTCTGGGCTGCGGGATATAATGGATTTGAACGCTGGCGAGGAAGAGGTTGTTTTATTAGACCTTTGCGACGACTGCCGGGAATTGCTGTACGGCGGGCCGGAAAGCAATTATTACGGCGGGCCGGTTCTACATTGAAGAGATGCTTGATTGAACATAGAGAGAAACTAAACTATGAGCTTTAGCCCGGCACTGCTAAAGCTCTTTTTGTGATGGAAAAACGGAGGGTGTTTAAATGCGCGGTATACTCAAACCGCTCCAGTCTGCACCCGGGTTTCAAAGCCTTGTCCGGGGGCTGAAAATAAATTATACGCACCAGCTGGTGACCGGTCTTTCCGGTTCCCTGAGGGGCTACCTGCTGGCCGGGCTGGCCGTAGAGGTAAAACCGCTGCCTCTGCTGGTTGTGACCCCCGGGGAGAAGGACGCAGGGACAATAGCGGAAGACCTGATGGAGTTCCTGCCCGGTATTGCGATACGGCAGTTTCCGGTTCTGGAGCTTTTACCCTACCAGGTTCTGGCCCAGAGTAAGGAGCTGGTGGCCCAGCGCCTGCAGGTGCTGGAAGGACTGACCAGGGGAGAACGGATGATTGTTGTGGCCCCGGTTGAAGCCCTTCTGAGACGGCTGGTTCCCCCGGAGGTTTTTTGCGCGGAGGTCGTCAACCTGGCCGTGGGCGACAGGGTGGATCTGGACTGGCTCCTGGGCCGGCTGTCCGAGCTGGGCTACGAGCGGGTGGATTTGGTGGAGGGAAGGGGGCAGTATGCCCTCCGGGGAGGCATCCTGGACGTTTTCCCCATGACCGCCCACAGGCCCTCCCGCCTGGAATTTTTCGATGACGAGATCGACTCCATCCGCCGCTTCAACCCTTCCACCCAGCGGACGGAGGAGAAGGCCGACAGCCTGGTCATCTATCCCGCCAGGGAACTGGTGATCAGCCCGGAGGCCCGGGAGACCGCCCGGAAACTTGTGGAGAAAGAGTACAGGGAACAGGAAGGCAAGCTGACCCGGTCCGGAGCCAGGGAAGCCGTTCAGCAGCTCAGGGAAAGGTTCGGACAGGTGCTGGAGGGCGCGGAGGGTAGTTTTCCCGTCATCGAACACTTCCTTCCCTATTATTATAAAGAGGTAGTAACCCTTGTGGATTATCTTCCGGCAGGGGCGCCGGTTTTTGTGGATGACCCGGCCAGGCTCAGGGAGGTAGCCGGTTCCGTCCAGCGGGAGCGGGCGGATACCTACGCGGAACTGCTGGGTAAGGGCAGTGTTCTGCCCTCCCAGTACCAGGCCTGGGTGGACTGGGACCGGATCGAAGAAGCCCTGGCCAAGCGGCCTGGTATCTACGCTTCCCTACTGGGACACCACCAGCAGCCGGCCAGGGTCCAGAACAGGGTCCATTTTGCCGGAAAGACAATACCAAGTTTTATGGGCAACCTGAAGATGCTGGCCGAAGAAATCCAGCACTGGCGCCAGGCCGGCAATGCGGTAATTATCCTGGTCGGCAGCTACCAGCGGGCCCAGCAGCTTCTTTCTGCCCTGCGGGATGAAAAGGTAGACGCCTTCTATACCGGGGCCCTGGAAGGCCACGTCCGGCCAGGAAACGTGGTCATTACCACAGGCAACCTGGGGGGCGGTTTTGAGCTGCCCGGCCTGGTGGTAATTACCGAGCCGGACTTGTACGGCCGGCGCAAAAGAGCCCGCAAGAAGTGGCAGCGGACTGACCGGCTGGCCCCCTTTGTGGAGCTCAAGGCCGGTGATTACGTTGTCCATGTAAACCACGGTATCGGACGCTATCTCGGTGTGGTTCCCCTGACCATCGAGGGGATCCGGAAAGAGTACCTGCTGCTGAAGTTTGCCGGGGAAGACAAACTCTACGTCCCCGTTGACCAGGTGGGTTTGGTCCAGAAATACCTGAGTAGCGAGGGTGAGGCGCCGCGGCTGTCCCGTCTTGGCGGTACGGAATGGGCCAGGGCCAAGGGAAGGGTACGGGAGGCGGTCCGGGAAATGGCCCAGGAGCTGCTTCAGCTGTACGCTGCCCGGGAGACCATGCCCGGCATCGCCTTCAGCAAGGACACCGTCTGGCAGCGGGAGTTTGAAGACGCCTTTCCCTACGAGGAAACACCCGACCAGCTCCGTGCCGTAGAGGAAATCAAAGCCGATATGGAACGCCCCAGGCCCATGGACCGGCTCTTGTGCGGAGACGTGGGCTACGGTAAAACAGAGGTAGCTATAAGGGCGGCCTTTAAAGCAGTGGTGGACGGGAAGCAGGTGGCCCTGCTGGCGCCCACCACAATTCTGGCCCAGCAGCACTTTAATACCTTCCGGGAAAGGCTGGCCGGCTACCCCGTCACTGTGGAGGTATTAAGCCGCTTCCGGACTCCCGGGGAGCAGCGAAAAGTGTTGAAGGAGCTTCTCCGGGGGACTGTGGACATAGTTATCGGCACCCACCGCCTGCTTCAGGATGACGTGCGTTTTAAAGACCTGGGCCTTTTAATTGTGGACGAAGAACAGCGCTTCGGGGTGGCCCATAAGGAGCGGCTGAAGCTCCTGCGCAAAAACGTGGACGTCCTGACCCTCACCGCCACCCCCATTCCCCGCACCCTGCACATGTCCCTGGTAGGCATGCGCGACAGCAGCATCCTTGAAACGCCCCCGGAAGACCGCTATCCTGTCCAGACCTACGTCCTGGAAGAGGACCCGGTCCTGATCCAGGCGGCAATCCGCCGGGAATTGGGCCGGGACGGACAGGTTTTTTTCGTTTACAACCGGATTGCGGATATGGAACGGGTGGCCCTGTGGCTGCAGGAACTGGTTCCGGAGGCCAGGATTGCGGTGGCCCACGGCCAGCTCCGGGAAGATGAACTGGAGCAGGTGATGCTGGACTTCATGAACCGGGAGTACGATGTCCTGGTCTGCACCACCATTATCGAAAACGGCTTGGATATCCCTAATGTCAATACTCTCATCGTCAAGGACGCAGGGATGATGGGCCTGGCCCAGCTCTACCAGCTCCGGGGCAGGGTCGGCCGTTCCAACCGCCTTGCTTACGCCTACTTCACCTATCCGAAGGACAGGGTGCTGGGGGAGGCCGCGGAGAAACGCCTGGCAGCAATCCGTGAATTTACGGAACTGGGCTCGGGCTTTAAAATCGCCATGCGCGATATGGAAATCCGGGGGGCCGGTAACATCCTGGGGGCTGAACAGCACGGGCATATTGCGGCAGTTGGGTTCGAGCTGTACAGCCGCCTTCTGGAGGAAGCCATCCGGGAGCTCAAGGGCGAGCAAACCCCCCAAAGGGTCGAAACCACCATCGAGCTTCCGGTGGAGGCTTTTATCCCAGACAGCTACATCCCCGACCTCAACCAGAAGGTAGAAATCTACAAGCGTATTGCCGGACTGGCCTCGCTGGCCGAACTGGGCGAATTGGAGGAGGAACTGGTGGATCGTTTCGGAGATTTGCCCGGGCCGGTGCAAAACCTGATGGCGGTAGCCAAAATCAGGGTTCTGGCCGGAAGGCTCAAGGTCAAAACAATCAACCTCCTGCCCGGACAGTTCCGCCTTCTGATTGGTCCCGGCCACCCCCTCACCGGAAACGACCTGGTGGATGTCTCGGCCCGCTATCCCCAGAGGGTAAAATTCAACGCCGCCGGTGAAGACTTCGAAATAAAACTGCGCCTGGCGGGGGATGGCAGGGGAGGCAGAAGGGAGGACAGCCGTTTCCTGTTGTCCCAGTTGGAAGATTTTTTGAACGTCCTGGGCAGCGGGGTAGAAAAAAGGAGCGGGGCAGTTCCTAACGAATCCCCCGGGGTTGTCACCGGTCATAAAACTGAGATATAATGTTCTTATGTTTTAACGGGGGGTTATGATTTGAAAAGTTTAATTAAAGTTGTCCTCCTGGCCCTGGTGCTGCTGGTAGTTTCCCTGGCAGCCGGCTGCGGTAAGACGGGAGGCAGGGAAGTTGTTGCCATGGTCAACGGTGAAAACATCTACAGCGACGAACTTGCAGAAATTGTTGAGGAAGTAAAGACTGCTTACGAAGAGTATGGGATGGACTTTGGCGGGGAGGAGGGCGCAGCCCTGCTGGAATCCCTGCGCAGGGATATCCTGGAGCAGATGATCGATAACAGGCTGATGATCCAGGAAGGCAAGAAACTGGGCAGTTTGAATGCAGAACAGGTCCAGGAAATAATGGAACCGTTCAAGGCTCAGTTTACTTCCGAGAAGGAATACCGGGATTTCCTGGCCCAGCTCAGGCTCAGCGAAGAGGAAGCGGCCTATATCTTAAAGCTGCAGGACACAGTGACCAGTGAAGTGCCTGTAGCCTCCGAGGAGGAAGTCCGCAGCTATTACGAAGATAACAAGGAAATGATGACCAACCCAGAGCGGCTGCAGGTGCGTCATATTCTGTTCTTTGTAGACGAGGGGGACAAGGGCTATCCTGTCCAGCACACGGAAGCCGAAGCCAGAAAACTGGCTGAGGACGTCATCGCGGAACTGAAGCAGGGCAGGGATTTTGCTGAGCTTGCCAGGGAGAAATCCGAGGACAGCGGGACCCGGGCCCAAGGAGGTCTCTATACTTTTGCCGAGGGTGAGGCTGTGGAGGCCTTTGCCCAGGCGGCCCATGCCCTGAAAGACGGTGAATTTACAACTACACCGGTCAAGACGGAATATGGTTTTCACGTGATCAAACGGGAGAAGCTAATCCCGGCCGGTGTGCAACCATTCGAGGAGGTCCGGCAGCAGCTAACTGAGCAATTAACCACTGAAGCTAAAAGTGCCCACTTCAGCAGTTTTATGATGGAAGCCAAAAGCAAGGCCGACATTGTCAATTATCTTGCCGAAGATGGAGGAAATTCCTCTAAGGGTTAAGAAAGAAGTTGAAAGCTGAAAAGTTTTTAAGGCCATTGGAAAAAAATGAATAATTGAATCCCTCCTGATATATACTATCATAGACCCTGAAAAATAGACCTGAAAAAAGCCCAAAGGGAGGGAAGGGAAATCAATGAAAGCAACGGGCATTGTCCGCCGTATTGATGACCTGGGAAGAGTTGTCATCCCCAAGGAAATTAGGAGAACCCTAAGAATCCGTGAGGGAGATCCCCTGGAGATTTTTGTAGACAGGGAAGGTGAGGTTATCCTCAAAAAATACTCACCGATTGGTGAGCTGGGGGATTTTGCTAAGGAATATGCTGATTCCTTATATGAAGCTCTGGGTCATATTGCTTGCATTGCCGACCGGGACACCATTGTGGCTGTTTCCGGAGCGCCCAAAAAAGAATTTTTGAACAAGCCGGTGGGGGTTGCCATTGAAAAGGCTATGGAAGAACGCAAAGCCGTGGTCATCAACAGCCCGGTTGAAGATCCCTTCTGTAAAGACTGCATGGTTATTGAGGATGGGGTGTGCAAGTATTCCAGTGAAGTGATTGCCCCGATAATTGCAGAGGGGGACCCAATCGGGGCAGTTATCCTGGTTTCCAAGGAGCCCGACGTAAAAATGGGTGAAATGGAGCTGAAGTTGGCCGAGACTGCGGCTGGTTTTCTAGCCAAACAAATGGAGCAGTAAAGGAAGGTGGCCTCGTCGAAGGCCACTTAAATTTTTTTTTGGCCAGGTACCCTGGTATAATTATGGAAAATGGGGAGTTAAGGATACCAGGCAAGTATACTTAGGGAAGAACACAAAGCCGTGTTCCTCAATAGCCCGCTTTATGAGACCGGCACTGCTTAAAATACTGCCGGCTGACTAAAACTAAAACAGCTGCCATAGGATTGTGCATAGGATTGTGGCCGGCAGGGTCCTGAGAGCAGAATTTGAACTGAAAATGCCTTGCTGAAAGAGAGGTTAGTATAGTGATGCCCGATACAGCCAGAATAACTATCGCCGGACTGGGCGCCGGCGCGCCCGGTGACCTCACCCTGGGCACCTGGCGGGCCCTCAAGGCAGCCCCCCGGATCATGCTCCGCACGGGCAGGCACCCCGTGGTGGAATGGCTTGCCCGGGAGGGGATTGCCTTTACCACCTTCGATTCCTTTTACGAGCAGGCCCACAGCTTTGAGGAAGTATATACCCGCATCGCGGAGGCGGTCCTCCAGGAGGCCCGGAGCCAGCCCGTACTGTATGCTGTTCCGGGGCACCCTCTGGTTGCCGAGGAGTCGGTCCGTCTGATCCTGGAAAAGGCTGAGCGGGAAGGCTTGCAGGTGAAACTGCTGCCGGCGGTAAGTTTTCTGGATGCTCTTTTCTCAACGCTCCGGCTGGATCCCGGGGCGGGTTTGCAGGTCCTGGACGGTCTTTTACTCCAGCAGAGGCCTCCCCTGCCCTCGCGCCCGGCTGTTATTACCCAGGTCTACAGCCGCTTTATCGCCTCGGAGGTCAAATTGACGCTGCTGGAGCTCTATCCCCCCGAACATCCTGTTACGGTGGTTAGAGCAGCCGGGATACCGGGTGAAGAAAGGGTGGAAAAGCACCCCCTGTTTGAAATAGACCGGTTGGACTGGGTCGATCATCTTACCAGCCTGTTCCTGCCAGAAATGGCGGAAAGCGAACCGCGGGATGCCGGAGATGAGGAGAAACTGGAAGATAACAGGGATTTCTCCGGGTTGACGGAACCGGGGGAAGCGTACAGGGCCGAAACCGGGAGCCCAACTGAGGCCGGACTGAAATACCTGCCGGAGCAAGAGACCAGGGGGGCAGAAGCAGCTGGACGGGCCGCCGGCTCCCCGTCAGGTCCGGAAATAATACAAGTTCCAGATCTTGAGGACGGCAGCTCTTTCGGCTCACCTGAGGAAGGGGAAGACGTTGCGGAAGAGCCCCCTTTAACGGAATTGAAGGAACTAGAGCAGAGCAGCGCCAGCTGCCGCTATCCCCTGGACCCCCTGGTAAAGATCATGTCCAGGTTGCGCGGCGAGGGCGGCTGCCCCTGGGACCGGGAGCAGGACCACCAGTCTTTGAGGCCTTACCTTTTAGAAGAAGCATACGAAGTTTTAGAGGCCATAGACGGGGGGGATATGTATAAAATATGTGAAGAATTGGGAGACTTACTACTACAAGTGGTCTTCCACGCCCAGATTGCAGCCGAAAGAGGGGCCTTTGACATCAACGACGTGGTGGCCCGGATAAGTGCAAAGTTAATCCGCCGGCACCCCCATGTATTTGGTTCTCAATCTGCCCGGAACAGCCGCGATGTGGTTCTGCTCTGGGACAGGATTAAAGCAGAAGAAAGGGAGGGTGCTCCTCCCAAGGGTCTCCTGGCCAGCGTACCCATGTCCCTGCCGGCTTTGATGCGTGCCGCCAAGCTTCAGAAAAAGGCTGCCGGCGCAGGTTTTGACTGGCCCGATTACCACGGCGCCATGGACAAGGTGCGCGAGGAACTGACCGAGCTGGAAGCAGCTGTTGCTGGTAAAGATCCTGTTAAAATTGAAGGAGAAATAGGGGACCTGCTTTTTTCAGTGGTCAACCTGGCCAGAATGCTGGATGTTGAACCGGAAGTAGCTCTGACTGGTACGGCGGCCAAGTTCACCAGGAGGTTTGAGCATGTCGAAAAAATGGCCCGGCTTAACGACCGGGATTTGGGAGAGTGTACCCTTGCCGAAATGGACCAGTGGTGGGAGGAAGCAAAAAACCTAGAAAAGATCTAGAAAAAGACAATAAAAATTACAGGAATCATTTTCTTGGCGGGAGGAACTTAAAGAAATATCGCAATAATATGGGTGATTGGGGTCATTATTACTTTTAGGAGGGGTTATATGAATAAGGCAGAATTGATTTCAAGCGTTGCCGAAAAAACAGAACTGACCAAGAAAGATGCTGAAAAAGCTGTAACTGCGGTTCTGGACACCATCGGCGAAGCTTTATCCCGGAAAGAAAAAGTTCAGCTGGTCGGTTTCGGGACATTTGAAATCAGGGAAAGAGCGGCTCGCAAAGGAAGAAACCCGCAGACCGGGGAGGAAATACATATTGCTGCGGCCCGGGTTCCCGTCTTTAAAGCAGGTAAAGCACTCAGAGATGCGGTACAGTAACTTATCCGCTTTTGTCTGCCATGTTGCTAAAGCTCCATTATAAGTTATAAAAATATAACAGAAAGATATGGTTTCATGCCACCACAAGACCTTCAACGCTGGATTTAACTGTGTACGAACTGGCGAAAGAAAGTGTATTCTCAGGCTAAACGTTCAGAACATCTTGTGTGGTACTTACAGATAAGCTTAAATGAAAAATGTTAACTTTTGCGGGTAGATTATCAGACTGCCAGAGTCTGGATTTCTTCAAAGCGTAAGGATGGTGGCAGTATTGTGCGCCTTGATAAGTTTCTTAAAACTTCCCGTGTGATCAAACGGCGGACTCTGGCTAAAGAAGTGTGCGACCGCGGCCAGGTGGAGATAAACGGGCGGGTCGCCAAGGCAGGTACCGAGATCAAGCCCGGAGACATCCTGTTAGTTCATTTCGGAAATAAAACGCTGAAAATTGAGGTTGTATCCGTCCAGGAAAATGTACCAGCCAAACTGGCCGCCGGCATGTACAGGGTTATCGAAGAAACTACATAAAACGTTCCCCTCCAGCCCAGAATAATTAAAAAAGGCGGGAGGGGTTTTTTATGTTCCGGCAACCAGTGACCAGACTTATTTTGTTGTTGATGGTGCTATTACTTTTGCTCCCCGGTTGCAGGAGGCAGCAGCCTGCACCAAAGCCTGCGCCCCAGATGGAGGAGGAGCCGGTTATCTCCCTTTACATCAACGAGACGGGCCAGAAGAAAGATATGAAGATCGAAGAGTACCTGCAGGGGGTGGTCGCCGCCGAAATGGACACCAAATGGCCGGTTAACGCGCTGGCCGCCCAGGCTATCCTGGCCCGCACCTTCACCATGGAAAACATCCAGGAGGGCCGGGTCAGGCAACTGCGGGGAACCGACGCATCCACCAGCGTGGAAGAGTTTCAGGCCTATGAACCAGCCAAGATTAACGACAATGTCCGCAAGGCGGTGGAAATGACCCGGGGTAAGGTCCTCACCCATAACAACAATTACGTTCAAGCCTGGTTTTCCGCCTGTTGCGGAGGGATTACCGCCTCCGCCGAGGAAGGCCTGGGCTACACCAAAGGGCCCACGCCCTACCTCAAGGAAGGAACCCAGGACGGCTGCCTGTCCATAACCGTCCCCGAGAACAAGGCCTGGGAGGCCAGGATACCTCTGGCCCAGGTCAGGACAGCTGTGCAACAAATCACCGGGAAAGACCCCGGCGTTATTACCTCTGCCTCCATCGAAAGGAAGGGACCTTCGGGCCGGGCCGAGCGGATCAGGCTTGGCAACCAGACCGTGAGTGGTCCCTCCCTGCGGCTGGCCCTGGGCAGTGAAAAGGTCCGTTCCATGCTGCTTTCGGACCTGAGGGTTGAAGGCGGCCAGCTGGTTCTAGCGGGTAAGGGGTTCGGACACGGGGTGGGCCTGTGCCAGTGGGGCGCCAAGCTTCTGGCAGAGCAGGGCAAATCCCCGGAAGAGATTGTCCAGTTTTATCACAGGAATGTTGAAATACAGAAGCGGTGGGAATAAAGGCGAAATTATAAGGGAGAAAAACATTATCAATAAAGCTATGTTTGCTTTGTTGACCTGACAACAGGAGTAAAAAAACTACAACAAATTGATAATAAAATTGGAGTTTAGAAAAGGCCGAAAGGCCTTCTTTTTTTAGCATAAATAAAAAAGCCGGGCATAGGATGAAGTAAACCTGGTTTACCAATGAGGGCATCCTCAATATGGGGGTTTCCCCTGCGGAAGGGGTGTTTGATATGGAAGAGGACCTCAGGCACAGTATCTCCGTCAGCGGGCGCAAGCGGCTTGTTATGGAAGGGGTCCTTAATGTGGACAGCTTTGATGAATCTGAGATTAGGCTGGAAACCAATATGGGCCTGCTGGTTTTAAAAGGGGAGGGGCTGCACATAACCCACCTCAGCCTGGAGCAGGGAAACCTTGCCGCCGAGGGTTTCTTTACCTCCCTCCAATACCATGATAGCAAAGAAAAGGGCAAGGCCAAAGCAAAGGGGATGCTAAGCAGAATACTCAAATAGTAAACCGGGAAAAGCGCCGCAGGCGCTTTTTTAAGCAGGGGGGGCAGCAGGTAAATGGAATCCTTATCTGAGCAGTTCCTCGCCTTTGCAGCCACCGTTGCGGCCGGCCTGGCCGCCGGCTTTTTTTATAATTATTACTGTGAGCTCAGGCGTGCTTTTAAATTTAGAAAACGGGCAACTATCCTGGGGGATATTGTATTCTGGCTGGTAACCACGGCAGTGATCTTCCTGGCCCTGCTCCGGGGGAACTGGGGTGAAGTGCGGCTATACGTCTTTGTCGGGCTCTTCCTGGGGGCCTTCTTTTATTACTGGCTCCTCAGCGCTCCGGTGAGCCGTTTTCTCAGGTTCAAATTCCAGGTCGTCAAAAAAACCTGGGCGCTTTTGGTCAGGTGCATGCGGCTCACCTGTAGGGCTGTCCTTTTTCCCTTTCGCCTGGTCATCCTGGCCATATCTTTTCCCCTGGGATTTCTTGGTACCCTCTTAAATAAGGCAAGCAGAAAGTTTAAAACCGCCTGGTACAACGTGGCGGGCAAAAGGGTTGAGCGGGGCCTTGTGAGGGCAAGAGCTGGGCTGCGCCGGCTGCTCTTTTGGCGGAAGGGGAAGAAGGGGGAGTAGCCGTTAGGACAGCAGCTATAACAGTTATTGGTAAAATCGAAAAAATTACGTTTTTCCCACTTCTTAAGCAGATTCTGAAATATTTTCTCCAATCATTTCTATCCTAAGGAATTTCAATAGAATTCATTGTACATACGTTACAATATAGTAATAACTTTAGAGAGCAATTATATCAGATCTATAATTGAGGTTTTCTAGAACTATAGTTACCTTTGTTAGTGTAAAGTTATTGTAGGAGTTTTACAGACAAAAAGAGAAGATATCACCGTCCTGC
>LFSA01000121.1 GCA_001512635.1 Pelotomaculum sp. DTU098
TAATTGAACAGGAAAATGCCAAGCAGTGACGAAACCAGACCGTAAATACGGTGCTCCGTGATAACACTGTTCACGACAGTCGCCAGAATATAGACCATGATGATATTGGCCTCACTGAAATGCATTTTCCGGAACAGTTCACAAATGGCTGTACTGAGCAGAAAGACCAGGATACAGCTGATCAGATCCCGCAGATAAAAGACCGGCTTCTGCCGGGATCCCTGGTCCAGACGGGGCATGGCCTTCCGGTCCGGGATGATATAAATATCGATGCCGGGCGCGTATTCCAGCAGCTTGTCCGTCAGTGATTTGGAAAAAAGCCTGCCGCCGCTGAAAGCGCTCTGTCCGATCACGATCCGGGTCACCCCGGACAGCCTGGCATAGTGGGCGATCTCATACGCGATATCCTGGCCGTTCAGGGAAACGACCCGGGCACCCGCTTTTTTAGCTTTTTCTATATTTTCCTGCAGCGTGGCGTTTTCTTTGGCGGAAAGAGGTCTGCCCGCGTCCGACTGTACATGTACGGCTGTAAAACGGGCATTCAGCATATGGGCAACGACCGCGGCTTCCTCCAGCACATGGCCGCTGGTCGGAGACGCGGAAATGCAGGCGAGGATATGATCCCCGCCTGCGTTTTCTTCATTATATGTCGGAATCGTGTCTGCCTGCGCTGTCATCGTGATTTCCTTCCGCGTTTTTCCTGTGATCCCGCTTTCGGTTCTTTCCTGCAATACCTCTGTGTTTTTTATCGCGGGGCCTCGTAATCAGGCCGACCAGACTCATGGTAAACAGAAAGCCCAGGATCATTGCAAGTATCATGACCAGTATCAGTACAACATTTGTCATTCTTCTCCCACCTCTTCCGGATCTGTATTCATCTGTTCTGAAACGGACTTCTCTCCTGTCCGCCGGGAACAGATCTGATTTTCACTTTATTCAGAATCCGGAAAGGGGGATTTTTCAGCCGGTCAGATACGGAAACATTTCTGGATCTTCTTATCGTCTCCAACGACCAGAAGGGTCATTTTCCCCGACAGGACGGTGTCGGGATGAATCAGCACATCCGTATGGCCGTGTTCTCTGATCCCTATGATACTGATTCCATAGCGTCTGCGGACATCGATCTCACCGATACCGTGCCCGATCCATTTGCGGGGCACATCTACTTCGTAGACCGCGCACTCTCCGTCAATCCTGAAATAATCGGTTACATGGTCGGAGCTGTATTTTACAGCCGCCCATTCACCAAGCTGCTTCTGAGGATAGATGACCTCATCAGCGCCTACTCTCTTAAGCAGATATTCCTGCACATCCTCTTCAGCGACTGCTACCACATAGGAGACGCCCAGTTCTTTCAGCAGGGTGGTAGTGACCAGGGAGCTCTTGAAATCATCTCCCATGGAAACAAAACAGATATCAAAATTGCGAACGCCCAGGGACCTGAGGAATTTCTCGTCCGTACTGTCCCCGATCTGGCCGCTGGTCAGCCACCGCATGGCGTTCTCCACCGATTCCCGGCGCCTGTCAACGCCCATGACTTCGTGTCCGAGCTCACACAGCCTGCGGGATGTATTTGTTCCGAATCTGCCCAGTCCGATCATCAATATGGTTTTCATGCTCTGTCCTCTCTTACTCTGTATGCATCTATCCCGGGAGGATAACTGTTTATACTCCTTTCTGCTATTTTACATCTTTTTGCAGTTCCTAAACAGGGTCAACCTACCGCTATGTTGCCTTTCGGATATTTTCTGTTGACCGAGGGTCCCTGGATCTTGAACAGTGCCCAGGCTATGGTCAGCCCCCCGGTCCTTCCAAGGAACATGAGGGCGATCAGAATGATTTTGGATATCAGTCCCAGAGTGGGCGTGATCCCCAGTGTAAGTCCTACTGTACCAATCGCGGAAGCGGACTCGAACAGACAGATATGGAGCGGCTGCTGTTCGAGAGAACAGATGACAGCGCCGGATACAAGGAACAGGGTCATGTAGATGGTCATGAGCGCCATGGACTGACTGATGACCTTATTGTCAATACTGCGTCCGAATCCGCTGCATTCCTCCTCCCCGCCGAACACGCTGGCGCATGTGGCCAGAATCACAAAAATGGTCGTGACCTTCATGCCGCCGGCTGTAGAGCCGGGAGCGCCGCCGATCAGCATCAGGATGACCGTGACCGCCTGTCCTGTTCCGCTCATCTGGGTCAGGTCTGTTGTATTAAAACCGGCCGTCCTTGGCGTGACCGCCTGAAAAATCGCAGCGAGGAGTCTCTCTCCCAGAGGAAGATTTCCATACTCTGCCATGAACAGGTAGATGGCAGGCAGCAGGAGCAGGGCTGCTGTCATCACCAGAATGGCTTTTGTCTGCATCCTGTATCTTCTGAATTTCAGGCCGTGGTCAATGAAGTCTTTCCAGGTAAAGAATCCGATGCCTCCCAGAATGATCAGCAGGGAGATGGTCAGGGTCACGACCGGATTGGCCGCGAAGCCGGTCAGGGAAGAATACTCGCCCTGTTCTCCCATCAGGTCAAATCCCGCGTTGCAGAAGGCTGAGACCGAATGGAATACGGAAAAAGCAGCTCCTTTCAGCGGACCGTACAGGGGAATGAAGACCGTTGCCAGAAAACAGGCTCCGATCCCTTCAACGGTCAGCATGACCTTTACAATAAAGCGGACCATACGGACAAGTCCCCCCATATGTTCGCTCCCGATCGAATCCTGGATCAGCGTCCGCTGGACCAGGCCGAGCTTGTGTCCGGTCACGGAAAGAACCATGGCAGAAAGTGTAACAACACCCATACCTCCAGTCTGGATCAGCAGCAGGATGACCGTTTTGCCGAATATGCTCCAGTAGGTCATGGTATCGTGAACGACCAGCCCTGTTACGCAGACAGCCGATGTGGATGTGAACAGCGCCTCTGAAAAAGGAGTCCAGAGACCGGCGGCGGAAGAAACCGGGAGCATCAGCAGGATCCCGCCCAGCAGGATCACACACGCGAATGCCAATATGATGATCTGGAAATCGGATACGATTTTTCTTGTAAATAAATAGAACATAACTGTCTTCCGCTCACCTCCTTTCGTGATACAAGTATGGCAGATTTCACATTAAGGCTGTGTTAATATTCGGGCTGCCAGTATTAAGATTGTATTAAGAAACACCTCCTGCTCCGGCTTGCTGTGAACGTGTTTTCAGCTCATAACAGTCGGTTTCCGCGAATTTTTCCTGTTTTCAGCAGGCAATCCGGCCAAACTGCCTTTATAATAGAAGGAGAGATGGAAGCGCAGTGAACTATCTTAATCAAAAGACCATAGGAGATAAAATATGAACAGACAGTGGTGGCACGATAAAGTCGCTTATCAGATTTACCCCAAGAGCTTCTGTGATTCCAACGGAGACGGCATCGGGGATCTGCCCGGTATCATCAGCCGCCTGGATGACCTCAAGGATCTGGGCGTCGACATTCTCTGGCTCTCCCCCATCTACTGTTCCCCGCTGGCGGATCAGGGATATGATATTTCGGATTATTACAATATCGATCCCCGGTTCGGCACCATGGA